>MNZK01000018.1 GCA_001873635.1 Porphyromonadaceae bacterium CG2_30_38_12
GATTTTTATATACGTGGTATTAGTCGGCTGGGCATTCCTGAAATTCGAATGTCCGATGGGCCTGTCGGTGTTCATCTTTCTGAACCAACTGTTGCATTACCTGCAAGCATTGCTTTAGCGGCTTCATTTAATACGAATCTGGCAAATAAATATGGTGCTGCCATTGGTAGTGAAGCCCGCTCCAACAATATACATATAATGCTCGGGCCCGGAATGAATATTCATCGCGCTCTATTTTGTGGGCGTAATTTCGAATACTTAGGCGAAGATCCCTATTTGGCAGGCAAATTAGCTTCATCATATATTTTTGGCATGCAAAACGAAGGTGTAATGGCCACAGCCAAACATTATGCTGTAAATTTTCAGGAATATGAACGACATCAAGTTTCATCCAATTTAGATGAACGTACACTGCATGAAATCTATTTACCGGCATTTAAAAGATGTGTGGAAGAAGGAAAAGTTGCAGCAGTAATGACTTCCTACAATTTAATTAACGGTGTACATGCTTCTCAAAACGATTATCTGAATAATAAAGTACTCAAAGGAGAATGGGGATTTAATGGTTTTATTATGTCCGACTGGGCTTCAACTTACGATGGGCTAGCTTGTGCAAAAGGTGGTCTTGATCTCGAAATGCCTTCCGCAAAATTAATGAATTCTACCACTTTATTGCCTTTCATAAAAAATGGAACACTTGATATTAAAGTGATTGATGATAAAATAAGGAGAATTTTAACGGAATATGTACGTTTTGGCTTACTAAAAAATGCGAATATCGCAAAAGAATATACTTTTGATAAGGAAAAATCACGGTTAGTGGCTATAAATACAGCCCGTGAAGGAATTGTTTTATTAAAAAACGATAATCGATTTTTACCAATTGATGTAAAAAAAATAAAAACTATAGCAGTTATAGGACCGAATGGCGATCCAGCCATTACTGGTGGAGGAGGAAGTTCTTATGTAAAGTCGTTGCATCCAATTTCTGCCTTTGAGGCAGTAAAAGGTGAGGTTGGGGATAATGTAAAGGTCACTTACGCTAAAGGCGTTTCAACGGGCGATAAAGTACCTGAAAATTTCTTCGATAGTTTTGATTTCTACACAAAAGATAAGAACGGAAACAAAACAAAGGGCGTGTACGCTGAGTTTTACGACAATATAAATTTGGAAGGTGATATTGTTGCAAAAATAACGTATGACAAACTCAATATTACAAAAAATGAATTAGGCGTAAAAAACATATCTGACGAAAATTGTTCTGTACGATTTACTTGTTATTTTTCTCCAAAAGAAAGTGCTGAATATTGGGTTGCAACTGCCGGTGATGATGGATACCGGCTATTTGTTGATGGGCAAAAGAAACTCGAAAGCTGGAAGAGACAAGGCGAAGTTGTTACTAAATACCATGCTTACTTCGAAAAAGGGAAAGAATATAAGTTCGTAGTTGAGTATTTTCAGTCGGGCGGCGGTGCTGCTATACGATTAGCTGCTCAAAAACGTGTTGATAAAGATGAAGATAGGGAATCATTAATGTCGTCAGCTATTGAAAATGCAAAAAATGCTGATTTGGTCATTTTAAGTGTTGGATTTAATGTAGATACTGAAGCTGAAGGATTAGATAGAACTTTTGATTTGCCATTTAATCAAAACGAATTGATTAAAAACATTGCGGCAGTAAATAAAAATACAGTTGTAGTATTAAATTCCGGTGGAAATATTAATATGAATGGTTGGATAGATAATGTAAAAGGTTTATTGCAAGCCTGGTATCCAGGACAAGAGGGGAATAAAGCAGTTTCTGAAATAATTTTTGGAAAAACAAATCCATCAGGTAAACTACCCGTTTCATTTGAATATAAACCGGAAGATAATCCAACTTTTAAGAGTTACTGGACTAAAGGCAAGGATTTACATGTAGAATTTACAGAAGGAATTTTTATGGGATATCGCTTTTACGACAAAAGCGATGTAAAGCCTCGTTTTCCATTCGGTTTCGGTTTGTCATACACAACCTTTGTCTACGGTAATATGAAAACTCCTGTGACAACGATAAAAGCAGGTGAAAAAATAAAATTTTCTATTGACATTTCAAATATAGGAAAAATGGATGGCGCTGAAGCTGTTCAAGTATATGTTTCCGACTTAAAATCATCGCTGCCGCGTCCCGTTAAAGAATTGAAAGCATTCGATAAAGTATTCCTTACCAAAGGTGAAACTAAAACGCTGGAATTCGAATTAGATAAAGATGCATTTTCGTTTTATGACCCCGAAAAACACGGTTGGATAATTGAACCCGGTGATTTTAAAGTATCGATAGGAAGCTCATCAGTTGATATTAGGCATGAATTTAACATATTTATAAAATAAAGAATTGTAGAAATATGAAAAATGGCTTTTAAAAAACATTTCTTATTATAAAAGCTAAAATCCATAAAACAAATCATTTAAAACACAAAAATTATGTTCTTAGTATCAAGTTATTCATTGGCAGTTATATTTACCATTATAACAATGTTATGCTGGGGTTCATGGGCCAATACCCAAAAATTGGCTGGTAAAACATGGCGTTTCGAATTGTTTTATTGGGATTATGTTATTGGCATTTTGCTTTTGTCATTGGTGTTTGCCTTTACACTGGGCAGTAACGGAGATGAAGGTCGGCCTTTCTTGAAGGATATTGCTCAAGCTGATGTTGGGGCTATGTTTAGTGCTTTTGTGGGAGGGGTGATTTTCAATCTGGCAAATATTCTGGTGGTGGCAGCTATTGCTATTACAGGTATGGCTGTTGCCTTTCCGGTTGGTATCGGTTTGGCTTTGGTATTGGGCGTGGTTCTTAATTATATATATAAACCCGAAGGTGATCCGCTTTATCTATTTACAGGGGTTGCTTTGGTTGCTCTTGCCATAGTTTTAGATGCAATGGCATATAAAAAAATGGCAAGCAAAGAAAACAAAATTCCTTTAAAGGGAATTCTACTCGCCATTACAGGTGGAATATTAATGGCTTTATTTTACCGTTTTGTAGCTGGATCAATGGCAAATTCATTTTCGCAACCCGAAGTTGGCAAGTTAACACCATATACTGCGGTATTTATATTTTCGGTTGGGGTTTTAGTTAGTAATTTCCTTTTCAATACGATTTTAATGAAACGACCTTTTGAAGGTAGCCCTGTGAATTATCGTCAGTATTTTAAAGGAAAACTTCCCATTCACCTTGTTGGGGTTTTGGGTGGAATTATATGGTGTATTGGCATGTCGTTCAGCATAATTGCCTCAGGACAAGCTGGATTTGCGATTTCTTATGGTCTTGGTCAAGGAGCTACCCTTGTAGCTGCTATTTGGGGAGTATTTGTCTGGCGCGAATTTAAAGGGGCTCCCAAAGGAGTTAATTTGCTTCTTGCGTTTATGTTTTTGGCATTTATTGCCGGTCTTTCACTCATCATTCTTTCAAAATTAATTTAACTACATAAATATGGATATTTTAGTAATAGGTAGTACTAATACGGATATGGTTGTAAAAACCAAAAAACTTCCGGCTCCGGGGGAAACAATCTTGGGTGGAGACTTTTTTATGAATCCCGGTGGTAAAGGTGCTAACCAGGCCGTAGCAGCCGCACGATTGGGCGGAAATGTAACTTTTGTAACTAAAGTGGGAAATGATCTTTTTGGAAAACAGGCCATTGAGCATTTTAAGGATGAAAACATCGATACACAATTTTGTATGATTGATAGTGTGAATCCTTCGGGTGTTGCTTTAATTACGGTGGATAGCAAAAGCGAGAATTGCATAGTAGTTGCATCGGGCTCCAATAGCAATTTGTTACCTGCTGATTTAGAGCCTGCTAAAGAACAGATTGCTAAATCTGATATTTTGCTCATGCAACTGGAAACACCTTTAAGCACGGTAATATATGCTGCAGAATATGCACACAAATCGGGTCAAAAAGTGATTCTTAATCCTGCACCAGCTTGCGATTTGCCCAATGAATTATTCAAAAACTTATATTTAATAACTCCCAATGAAACGGAAGCGAGTCTGCTAACAAATATTGAAGTTAAAGATATCGAAACAGCAACTCAAGCCGCTCATGCGCTTCAAATAATGGGTGTTAGCAATGTAATTATCACCATGGGAAGCAAAGGAGCTTTATTGGTGACCGAAGATGAAATTGTATTTATTCCAGCCGAAAAAGTGGTAGCTGTTGATACGACAGCGGCAGGCGATGTTTTCAATGGAGCAATTGCAGTAGCTCTTGCTAAAAATATTTCGTTGAGGGATGCAGTTATTTTTGCTAATAAAGCGGCTGCCATTTCAGTTACCCGAATGGGTGCGCAATTATCAGCTCCTTATAAAAATGAAATTGAATAAAACGATAAATTTAAAGTGAAATATTTAGGTAAATGAGAAAAATTAGTTGTTTAATGATAGTTCTGCTGGTTTCAACAACCATGGCTTTTGGGCAAAAGAAGTTGAGCCAAAGTATTGGAAAAATGCTAAACTATAAGAAGGTTAATGAAACCATTTTAATTCAGGCAATCAATGCTAAATTAGAAATTACCGCATTTTCCCCCGAAATTATACGCGTCAGAATGACTAAAGATAACTTCCTGGAAGATTTTTCGTATGCTGTGGTGATGAAAGAAAAGGTTAAATTTGAAATAAAGGATACTGATTCTGAATTATGGCTTAACACCTCTAAAATTAAAGTGAAAGTATCCAAAAACCCTTTACGAGTTTCGTTTTATAATTTGGATAACGAAATTATCAATCAGGATTATTCTGAAGTGGGCTATAATTGGATTGGAGATGAGATAACGCTTACTAAGAAATTATTTAGTGATGAACGCTTTATTGGATTAGGCGAAAAAACAGGCAATCTGAACAGACGCGGCAATAGCTATACCCACTGGAACTCAGATGTGCCAGCTTACGCGTTGAATCAAGATCCGTTATATGCTACCATACCATTTTATATTGGTTTGCATAGTAATAAGCAGGCTTACGGTATTTTTTTAGACAATTCTTATAAATCAACTATAAACTTTGGTGCTTCAACGAACGATGAATTTTCAAGTTTATCTGTATCACAGGGCGAGCTGAACTATTATTTTATTTCGGCTGTGAATGTTGCAGGCATTGTTGATAATTACACCAAATTAACTGGAAGGGCTAAACTGCCCCCATATTGGAGTCTTGGCTATCAACAAAGTCGGTGGTCATACTATCCAGAGAAGGATGTTTACCAACTATCCAATACGTTTAGAGAAAAATCAATTCCCTGTGATGTGATTTATCTTGATATAAATTATATGGATAATTATAAAGTATTCACCTTTAGCCCAAAAGACTTTCCGAATCCGGCAAAAATGGTCAGTAATCTGCGCGACTCGGGATTTCATGTGGTATGTATTATTGACCCCGGCTTAAAAGTTGAAAAAGGATACCGTGAATACGAAGAGGGCAAAGAAAAAGGGTTATTTGTAAAATATCCAAATGGCAAAGACTATATTGGTGAAGTTTGGCCTGGAAAATCACATTTCCCTGATTTTACAAACCCTAAAACCCGCAAATGGTGGGGATCAAAATTTAGTTTCTATACCAATATTGGCATCGATGGTTTTTGGAACGATATGAACGAACCTTCGGCTTGGGGTCAAAGTATTCCCGATATGCTGGAGTTTGATTTTGATGGACACAAAACAACGTCCAAAGAAGCACATAATGTATATGGGATGCAGATGGCCCGCTCTACCTATGAAGGAGCCCGTGATCTGATGAAAGGGAAACGGCCTTTGAATATCACACGCGCTACTTATTCGGGTGGTCAGCGTTATTCAACCATCTGGACGGGTGATAATTTTGCCAGCGATGAACACATGCTACTCGGAGCCAGACTGGTAAATAGCTTGGGATTATGCGGTTTCCCTTATGCAGGACCCGATATAGGCGGTTTTATTGGAACACCATCCCGTGAGTTGATTACTCGTTGGTTATCATTGGCTGTTTTCACTCCTTTTATGCGTAACCATGCCGACCAGAGCAATCCGTCCCGTGAGCCTTGGGTTTTCGGGAAGGAATGGGAAAAAATTCAACGCGAACTTATTGAGCAACGCTACAAATTACTGCCTTACATTTATTCAGCATTCTATGAGGCTTCTGTAACCGGAATGCCTGTTTCAAGGACTTTAGCAATTGATTATCCTTTTGATAATAGTGTTTACAAAACAGAATATGAGAATGAATTTCTTTTTGGCAATAACTTATTGGTATGTCCCGTGAGCAGTAAAATGGCAATGGCAAAAGTTTACTTGCCAACAGGAAATTGGTATAAGCTGTCATCCGACTCAATATTTCGTGGAGGTATGTCGTATTTGGTTGAATCGCCGTTGAATGACTTACCCGTATTTGTCAAATCTGGCGCTTTTATTCCTATGCAAAACCTGATTCAACATACAGGTCAAAATACGGACGAAATTCTTTATCTCCATTTTTATAAAGGAACTGAAAACTCATCCTTCAATTACTATGAAGACGATGGCGATACCTATAATTTTGAGAATGGAAGTTTTTACAAACGCATTTTTGAATACGATGCGTTAAAAAACACTATTTCAATAAATGCAAAAGAAGGTAATTACCCAACGAGAAACAAAACCCTAAAACTTATTCTTCATGGTTTCCAGAAAACGGAAAATCCAACCATAGAAGGTCGAAATGCAGATTTAAAATTAGTTGGAAATACTATTGAGGTCACTACTCAATTAGTGGACGGGTTAATGCAAATAAAATTAAAATAACTGCAATTTTTAAATTGCATGGCAATAATCATGAAAATAAAAATATTTAAATTGTATAGTGTTTTTATGAAAATTTACCTATTATTTTTGTTACTGTTTTTTTGTTCTTATAACTTTGCTCAGCATCCCGATTTAGAAAAAAATCTTCAATCGAACGATTTGAGTTTCCTTGTACACAACCATGTTGCAACACACAATCCGATACCACATGGTTGGGAAAAGTTTTCGCAGACTCAATCACCACTTGGGAGGTTTACTTTTCCATTAGTAATGGCCATGCAAAGTGGCGAGGTTTATTCTCTTCAGGAAAAAGGAATATTGACACAACACACTATGACTTCTCAACATTGGCTACCTTGGTTGTTTGAATCGGAAAATAGTCAGGTGAAGGTCAAACGCTCTGTAGGAAAGGATATTTTTATCTGTGAAATAAGCAGTGCCAACGATAAAAATATGGCAATTCTTGAAATGAACAGTTTTACCGACCATTATTACAGAAACAAAAATGATATTAATCTGAAACTTGATAAACCCAACAATCGTTTCAACTTTACATGGAAAGAGTACTCGGTGTTAGTTACTTTTACTAATGCTGATGAAGTAATAATGTGTCAAAATGCCCAGCCCATGTTACGAAAATTTCAGGGTTATACAGATGTTACACTTGTAGATAAAAGCACGCTTGGCTGTTGGAACCGAAATGGAATCACTTATTTAGGTGCATCATTCAACAAAAAATTGACCATCACATTTGAAGTTACAAAAACTCCTGAAACACCCCGTTTGCCTCAATTTGATAAGGTGGTAGCTGATGAGAAACAGTACTGGACAGATTTTTTCAACAATCAGGTACCATCCCTAAAAACAAAGGATAAAATTATCAATGAAACCTATTACCAGGCGTGGGCTACTTTTTGGAGCAATCGTTTCGAAGGCGGTGAGGGACTAGCCCCCAAACCATATATGGTGAGTGCAGCTTTTATGTATCCACTCCAGTTTTTCTGGGACGAATTTTATCATTCAATATTACTTGCTGACTTGAAAGATCCAAAATTGGCGTATCAGTTTATTGATAATTTCAGTTTTGCGCAAGCTCCCGATGGCGGCATGCCTGGCGGATTGAGTTTTACGCGCGATGTGGAAAAATACCGTGAAGAAGTAACCAAAAATGGCTCCAACGATATGCAACCAATTCTAGTTGGCGTTACACTTTCCCAACTTAAAAGTAAACCCGGATGGCCGAAAGATAAAATAAAAACCATCTACGAAATGTATGACAATTATGTGGATTGGTTGTACAAAAATAAGGACATTGACCAAAATGGATTGGTAGAATATACCAACAGTTTCAACTCAGGGGCCGATGATTCGCCGCGGTTCGATGGCTTATATCCAACTGACAATCACATTGGCAATATGCAGGCGGTTGAAGGTGTGGAGCAGAATGTTTGGTTGTCGTTGTTGCATTATAATTTGTCCGAAATGGCAACCTTGCTGGGCAATAAAGAGGCTGCACAAGTCCACGCAGCAAAGGGTGCTTTGTTGGAAGCGAAAATTGAAAAATATTTTTGGAACGAAGCCGACGGTTTTTACTATGACGTAAACACGGTAACTCATCAACAAATTAAGGTCAAAACTGAATTCACGTTCATGACCATGTTTCTGAAAAATGCTCGAAAAGACAGAATAAAACGATTGGTAAACGAACATTTATTAAATCCAAAAGAGTTCTGGTTGAACTATCCTATTCCAAGCGTGGGATTGTCCGAAGCAACTTTTACAGAATCCACCATGTGGCGTGGTCCTGTTTGGCCAAATGTAAACTGGCTTATTTGTTTGGGATTAGAGCAACAAGGCTATAAGAAAATAGCCAAAGAGCTGGCACTTAAAACAGTAAAAATGGTTGGTCCACAATACGATGGAGATAGTTGTACCCGTGGCGTACGCTTTAACGAATGGTTCAACCCCATTACCGGTGAAGCTTACGGAAATGAAAACATGAGTTGGAGCTGCACAGTGGCCGATTTAATTCTACGATTTTTGAACGAATAAGTTTGGCGGCAAGCATAAAAAACATAAAATCAATGCAGAAGCTTTTAAAGATATTAGATAATTTCACATCTCTAAGTATCATTATCTGACAACAAATTATACAAACAATTTAAATTTAATTCTTATGAAAAAACCAGTATTTATTTTAGTGATTTTAGCTTTAACAACACAAGTCATGTTTGCTCAGCTAAAAGTTGTTAGTAATGGAAATGTAGGTATTCAATTAGGAACTAACATTCCTCTATCTACATTATCAATAGGTAGTGTAGGATCATCCTACACGAGAGCTACTATTTAAAGCAATGGTGCTAACGGTCTTCTTGTAAATAGGACGGCATCAGAATGAATGTGGAAATATGGCATTTATTCCGGAGCAGATATGCATTTCTATTATAGTGTAGGAATAAGAGGCGAAGCATATTCTTCTACTCCACAAAATCAAGGTATTGCATATGGCGTTCTGGGATATGCCGGAAATGCTTCTGGCGGATACAATTATGGAGTAATGGGCACTCTTGCTGGTTCACAAAATGGTGCCGGCATTGTTGGAACAACAAATGGCACTACTTATGTAACAGTTCCCGGTATTTATGCAGGATATTTTAAAGGAAATGTGGAGGTTATAGGCACTTTGTATAACAACGGAGTTGCAATAACTTCTGATATTAATCTCAAAAAGAATATTGTAAATATGGATGAAAAAAAATCATTGGAAAGTGTTTTGAAATTAAATCCTATCGAATACAATCTAAAATAGCAATATGTTGCTTCCAAAGAAAATGATGTAGAAACACAGCAACCTTTATACGACGAAAAATCCGATGTATTTCTGAAAAAACATTATGGATTATTGGCGCAGGAATTGCAGGGAATTTACCCTGATTTGGTCTATAAAAAAGATGACGGCTACTTGGCAGTAAATTACGTGGAATTAATACCCATGTTAATCCAATCAATCAAAGTTTTAAATAACGAATTGGAAACATTGAAAGCCCAAACAAATGGTTCTTCAAGTTCTTCAAAAGTAAAATCAAGTTCGGAAAGTACTGAAATAAATTCACTCACTTATCCGTTGCTATATCAAAACATTCTCAATCCATTTAATACAGCTACCTCCATTGGTTTTTATTTGCCAACTACTGTTACAAATGCCAACATTTATGTGTACGATATGAATGGCGTTAAGTTGAAAAGTTATTCTATTACCGAAAAAGGAAAGAAGAATATTACCATAAATGGCTCAGAATTTAACGCAGGTATGTATCTTTACGCTTTAATTGCCGATGGCAAAGTAATTGATACCAAAAGAATGATACTTACAAAATAACCAATTAATTATGAAAACTAAATTATTATTCATATTTTTATTAGTGCTAATGGCTTATAATATAAGTAAAGCACAAAATAATTTTCCTGTGAGTACAGATAATCCGGTATGGCGTGTTTTGCGTACTGGTGCAATATCTGTGGAAGGACCTAGATACTTTTTAGATTATAAATTAGAAAAGGATACTCTTATAGATAATAAGACGTATTCTGTTATTTCTGGTTTTGACACTATTCAAGGCAATACTAATTGGAGCAGAGTTGGTTTTACACGAACATCTTCAACAAAAGTATATTTTAAAGCTACTGCAAATGGTAAGGAATATTTGCTTTATGATTTTGGTTTAAAGGTAAATGATACTATTTATTGTGGTTTTGATGTTAATCATAACCCTGATACAATTAAATTTCATGTAGTAAGTATTGATACAATTGATGTATCTGGATATAGAAGAAAAAGATTGAAAATTTATTCAAATGATCATTTTGAAATGAATTGGATTGAAGGTATCGGTTCTGACATTAACCCTTTTTATATGGGTTCATTTGGGATACCTGGTAGTATAAGTGAACTCCGCTGTGTTACTATCAATTCAAACCTTATCTATCAAAATCCAAAATATAGCGATTGTACAACTATCACTTCTATTAAGCAAATACCATCAAATGATGGAATTAGTATCTTTCCAAATCCAACTAAAACGGAACTATTTGTTGATATTAATACCGGAAGGTTTGAGAAATTAAAGATAAAAATTAACGATATGAATGGTAAAGTTGTTTATAATAAAACCGTTTCGGAATTGACTAATGTGATTAATATATCAACTTTTCCTTGCGGATTATATTTTATTCAAATTTTTAAGGATAATATACTTGTAAATGAAAAAATTATTAAGCAATAGTCTCAACAAACAAAACATAAGATGAAAAACAATATTCTTAAAATAACCATGTTTGCTATAATCATTTGCTTATTACAAGCAAAAGTATGCATGGGTCAGAATCAGAAAGTTTTTGAAATGGCTTATCCTAAGTCTAAGACCATTAGTGTCAACGAAAAGTATTCTAAATCAATAATAATTTATCCATTCAAACAAAAAGAATCACTTTATTCTTTATCAGTGAGTGCCAAGGTGCAATTAAATGGTTACAAAAGTTTGGTTAGAGTAGTTCTAATAAATGAAAACGGAGAGGAGTATTTGGTGTTGGAATCATATTATATGATTGAGGAACAAAAACAAATAAATTTTACTGACTACGGAGATGAAACAGCTATGCTAAATGGAGTTGGGGCAAGTAGCATAAAGATAGAAATAGAAGATGCATCAATTTTACTGGAAACAGTTTCGTATAATAATAGCTCTCAAAATAAATTAGTTGCATCAGGTGTATTTATGATTGGAGTAATTGGAGGTGCTTTGTTACCTCTTTTTCAGGGAATTTTAGCTGATATGCTAGGTGGAGTATGGAGATGGACTTGGCTCATTGTTGTAATAGGTGAACTTTACATTTTGTATTATGGGCTTGCGGGCTCTAAAGTGATTCAATCTAATTCTAATTTGATAGATTAATTCGATAATAATTCCCTATTTATAGAATAGTAAATAAAAATGACCAAACTCAAATTTTCAGCATTAAAAAAATTAGTTATTACTTGTCTTGTTATTTTTAGTTCTTCCAATTTGTTTTCAACTAATTACAAGGCGTATCGTACCCAAACTCCACCTCTTATCGATGGCATTGCCAACGAAAGTTGCTGGAAAAATGCAAGTTGTGCACTCATCAATCAGCCATTCGACGGAAAAGCGTTGCCCGATTCTGCTGATTTTTACGGTCGTTACAAAGTGGTTTGGGATGCTTCACGGCTTTATGTTTTAATGGAAATTACCGATGACAAATTAGTGGACAATCGTATTCATCCAAAGGATAATTATTGGGAAGATGACATCGCCGAAATTTTTATAGATGAGGATCGTGTTTTAGAAGGACATGCTTGCGGCAAGGAAGCTTTCAATGCTTTTGCGTATCATATTTCTGCTGTTCCTCGCGACAAAAACAATTACGCACATGGGAGTTTCGTTCCTTTTGACGCAATAAATGCCGAACATCATGTAATTGACCTCGGAGAAGACTGTGATACAAAAAATGCTCTTAATTTGAACGACCATATAAACATGAAAGTTTCTAAAAATGGAAACAAATATACATGGGAAATGGAAATCAAAATATTCGATAAAAGTTATAATCAAAATACAATTGACAATATTCCAGTAAAACTAACACCTAATAAAGTAATGGGTTTTGCCATTGCTTATTGCGATGATGACAGTGGTGTTCGCGATAACATGATTGGAACCGTTCCTGTGCATTTTGATTATGGTGGAAAATATCCTTTTTTTAAATTTACCAATGAGTTTGAAACTTTAACGTTGAATGATTCAGTGTTAGGTGTGCCTACGGTTTTTAGTGTGAAAGCCCAACAAAAGAAACCAGTCTATCTGGATAACAATCAACCTGTGGAAATGCGTGTAAAAGATGCATTATCCAGAATTAACTTGGAAGAAAAAGTAAAATTGTGTACCGCACAATCCATTTTCAGTAGCAATGGAGTGCCGCGCTTGGGCATTCCCGAAATATGGATGAGCGACGGCCCGCACGGTGTTCGCATGGAAAATCTTTGGGTAATTTGGGAGCAAGCTCACTGGACAAACGACTCGTGTACTGCTTTTCCGGCATTGACTTGTCTGGCAGCTACTTGGAACCCCGAAATGTCGCTGCATTATGGTAATGCCATTGGCGAGGAAGCGCGCTATCGTAAAAAAGAAGTGCTGTTGGGACCGGGCGTAAATATCTACCGCACACCGCTCAACGGTCGCAATTTCGAATACCTTGGAGAAGACCCTTATTTGGCGTCCAAAATGGTAGTTCCTTATATTCAGGGTGTTCAACAAAATGGCGTGGCAGCTTGTGTCAAACATTTTGCGCTCAATAATCAGGAAAAGTGGCGGCACAACATCAATGTGGAATTGAGCGACAGGGCATTGAACGAAATTTATTTACCCGCTTTCAAAGCTGCCGTTACCGAAGGAAAAGCATGGGCAATAATGGGAGCATACAACAAGATTAGAGGTGAATATGCTTGTCATAACGACTTAATGTTGAATAAAATACTGAAAGGAGATTGGAAATTTGATGGTTGTGTAATTTCAGATTGGGGCGGAACACACGATACAAAACAAGCCATTTTGAATGGTCTTGACATTGAGATGGGAACTGAAACGGATGGATTAACGTCCAGAAAAGCCATTCCTTACGAGGAATATTGCTTGGCAAATCCGTATTTAAAAATGCTCAAATCTGGCGAAGTTCCACTTTCTAATATTGAAGATAAAGCATCCCGCATTCTGCGTATGATTTTCCGCACCTCGATGGATGCCAATAAACCTTATGGATCATTAGCAACGGAAGAACATCACCAAGTGGGTCGTACGGTTGCTGAAGAAGGCATCGTTTTGTTGCAAAATTCAGCAAAACTATTACCTATTGATGCTTCGAAATACAAAACCATTGCGGTAATTGGCGAAAATGCAACCCGTAAATTAACCGTGGGCGGTGGTTCTTCTGAATTGAAAGTAAAACGTGAAGTGTCACCATTACAAGGCTTTATCGAAAAATTTGGAGCTGCTAAAGTAAAATACACATTGGGATATGCTTCGGCTCCTGTTTCGATGAATCCATTGTTAAAGTCAAATTTGAATGCTGATTCGTTACGATTGGAAGCAGTAAAGTTAGCTGCTGCATCTGAGATTGTAATTTTTGTGGGTGGATTGAACAAAAACATACTGCAAGACTGCGAAAGTGACGACCGTCGTTCTTATGAATTGCCCTTTGGCCAAAATGAATTGCTTGCTGAATTACAAAGTATCCCTTCCACCATCTACATATCCATCAGCATAAAAAATCCCATAAATCAGATTTGACATCTGTTTTATGGGGTTTTCAATTTAGTTGCTGATTGAATTATTTTTTGTTCAATTTCCAGTTATGCGGTAATAGCTCGTGGAGTTTTTGGATGTTGTGATCTTGGATACGGTTCAGTACATCGGTGAGCCATTCTTGTGGATTTACATTGTTGGCCATACAAGTACCCATGAGTGAGTAAATAATGGCAGTTCG
>MNZK01000044.1:0-37336 GCA_001873635.1 Porphyromonadaceae bacterium CG2_30_38_12
TGGTTTTACATATAGCCGGAATTTGGTGCAACCTGTATCTATTTACAAAAAAAAAGTTGCAGGCAACAAACCTGCAACTTTTCATTCCATCTATTTGTCTAAATTTAATCGGTTATTTAAGCTTTTGGAGCTTCTTCAGCATCTGCTACTTCTGCTTCTGCTTTAACTTCCTCAGTTTTAACCTCAGCTTTAACTTCAGCTTTAACTTCAGCTTTAACTTCAGCAATAACTTCTTCAGCAACTGCTTCTACTTTCGTTTCAGCTTTTGTTTCAGAAGCATCTTTCAATTCTTTTGCTTTTTTAGTGGCTTTTGCAGCCGTTTTGGCAGCAGCTTCAACCATTTGGTCTTTCAAATCGGCTAATGACTGAATGTCTCCTAAGGTTGTTTTCTCCATAGAAGCAGCTGGAGCAACAGTTTCTTCTTTTTTAGCTTTTTTAGGAGCAACTTTTTTGGTCGCCGATGAAGTTTTTTGTTCTACTTTTTCGCCTGATAATTCTGCTTTTACAGCGCGTTTTACATCTTCAAATACACGGCTGTGCGATACGATTATGCGTTTTGCGTCTTTGTTGAATTCAATTACTTTAAAAGCTAATTTTTCGTCTGCTTGAGCTTGAGCACCATCTTCTTTTACCAAATGTTTTGGAGTTGCAAAACCTTCAACGCCATAAGGCAGAGAGATTACTGCACCTTTGTCGAGCAATTCTATGATTACACCATCGTGAATGCTATCTACGGTAAACATGGTTTCCAATACATCCCATGGATTTTCTTCCAATTGTTTGTGTCCTAAGCTCAAACGTCGGTTCGATTTGTCGATTTCTAATACCTGAACATCTATTTCGGCACCAATTTGTGTAAATTCTGATGGGTGTTTTACTTTTTTAGTCCACGATAAGTCTGAAATGTGAATTAAGCCATCAACGCCTTCTTCTATTTCAACAAACACACCGAAGTTTGTAAAGTTACGTACTTTAGCTACATGTTTACTTCCTACCGCATAGCGATCTTCAATACTTTCCCAAGGATCTGATTTCAATTGTTTCACACCTAAGGACATTTTGCGTTCGTCGCGGTCTAAAGTAAGTATCACTGTCTCAATTTCATCGCCTACTTTTAGGAAGTCCTGAGCCGAACGTAAATGTTGCGACCAGCTCATTTCCGAAACGTGAATTAATCCTTCTACGCCAGGAGCTATTTCTACAAATGCACCATAATCAGCCATAACCACTACTTTCCCTTTTACTTTGTCTCCAACTTTCATGTCGGCACTTAAAGCATCCCATGGGTGTGCGCTTAATTGTTTCAAGCCTAAGGCGATACGTTTTTTCTCATCATCAAAGTCAAGAATTACAACGTTTAATTTCTGATCCAATGAAACAATTTCTTCGGGATGAGACACCCGTCCCCACGAAAGGTCTGTGATGTGAATTAGACCATCTACGCCGCCAAGGTCAATAAATACACCATACGAAGTGATGTTTTTAACGGTACCTTCCAATACCTGACCTTTTTGCAATTTACTGATAATATCTTTTTTCTGATTTTCAAGTTCTGCTTCAATAAGCGCTTTGTGTGATACAACAACATTTTTGAATTCGTGGTTAATTTTGATAACTTTGAATTCCATGGTTTTGTTTACGAATACATCGTAATCGCGAATAGGTTTCACATCGATTTGTGAACCTGGTAAGAATGCTTCGATACCAAATACATCAACGATCATACCACCTTTGGTGCGACATTTTACAAAGCCTTTCACAATTTCTTGCGATTCGAGTGCTGCGTTCACGCGATCCCACGAGCGGGTTGCACGTGCTTGTTTGTGCGAGAGAATTAATTGACCTTTTTTATCTTCTTGGCTTTCAATGTAAACTTCAATTTTGTCGCCAACAGCCAAATCTGGATTGTAGCGAAATTCGCTCATGGGAACAACGCCGTCCGATTTGTAACCAACGTTTACAACTACTTCGCGTTTGTTTATTGAGATAACGGTACCCTCAACTACTTCTTTGTCTTTGATAGCGTTCAGGGTGTTTTCGTACACATTTTTAAGGGTTTCTTTTTCCTGTGCGCTGAGCACTTCCCCTTTTTCGTAAGCGTCCCAGTCAAAATCGACATCAATGTGGATAGATGCAGGTGCTGCAACTGCGAATTGACGGGCTGGTACTTCTTCAATTATTTCTTCAACTACTTCTTGAGCAGGCACTTCGGCTGCTTCTTCAACTACGTTTTTTTCTTCGGCAGCAACTGCTTCCACAGTTTCTACTTCTTCTTCTACGGTTGGAACTATTTCCACTGTTTCCTCTACGGTTGGAATTAATTCTTCCGATAGATTTTTGTTTTCTTCCATTACAGAAAATTGGTTTTTTAATGCTAATAAATTAGCGGGTTTGACATTATAATTATTTGTAAAAAATTGACTGCAAAGATACAACTTTTTTTTAAAATAATGTATCTACAAAACCCGCTGTATTTACAAAACCTGCATCATTGTTGTCTTTCGCTTTTATTTTTTGCAAAAATTCTGTTTCATTCATTATTTGAATACCTAAGTTGATTGCTTTTTTGAGTTTTTCGGGACCTACATTTTCACCGGCAAGAAGTATGTTGGTTTTTGCCGAAACGCCGCTTTGGTTTTTTCCTCCATGCTGTTCGATAAGTCTTTTGTATTCGTCGCGGGCATGCACAGAAAAAGTACCACTAATGACTACTGATAAGCCATCTAAGGAAGTTCCTTGTTTTTGTAGCTGGTTATCTGTTAGCGACATTTGTAAACCATATCGTTTAAGACGACTGATTACTTCGATGTTTTTTTTGTTGCTAAAATAAGCTACCACGCTTTGTGCAATGCGTTCGCCTATTTCGTCCACAGCTATTAGTTGTTCCAAGGTAGCCGCCTGCATTGCTTCGATATTTTTGAATGCAAAAGCTAATTTTTTTGCAATAGTTTCGCCCACAAATCGAATTCCCAAACCAAATAGAACACGCTCGAAAGGAACTTCCAATGATTTCTGGCAGGACGCTTGTATGTTGAGCGCCGATTTACTTCCTAAACGTTCCAAACGTTCTAAGTAGCTGGTTTTTAACTCATAGATATCTGCAATATTGGTTAAAAGTTTGTTTTCGTACAGCAAATGGATGGTTTCGCTACCAAGACCGTCTATGTTCATGGCTTTGCGGCTCACAAAATGCTCCATTTTGCCTTTTATTTGGGGAGGACAAGCAGTTTCGTTGGGACAATAATGGGCTGCTTCACCTTCGTAACGTACCAAAGGAGTGCCACACTCGGGACAATTTTTAATAAAGCTTACCTTGTCACCAACCATAAACCGTGCGTCGAAATCGACGGCAGTAATTTTGGGAATAATTTCACCTCCTTTTTCAACAAAAACCATGTCACCAATATGCAAATCGAGCGCTTTTATAATGTCGGCATTGTGAAGTGAAGCACGTTTAACGGTAGTTCCCGAGAGCAATACCGGATCGAGATTTGCCACGGGAGTAACAGCGCCCGTGCGCCCAACCTGATAAGCGACAGCGTTTAATCGTGTCAAAGCTTTTTCGGCTTGAAACTTATAAGCTATTGCCCAACGTGGCGATTTGGCAGTAAAACCCAATAGTTTTTGTTGCTGCATAGAATTTACTTTGAGCACAATGCCATCGGTAGCCACTTGTAGCGATTTTCGAGCTGTATCCCAATGGTTTATAAATGCTTGCACTTCGGTTAAGCTTTTACATAGCTGTGTAGCATTCGAAATTTTGAACCCCCAGCTTTGTGCGGCTTGCAGATTTTCGGAATGTAAATCGGATGGTAAATCGCTTCCCAACACATAATATAAGTAAGCATCTAATTTGCGCGAGGCTACTGTGCTCGAATTTTGTAATTTCAGTGTACCAGAGGCTGCGTTGCGTGGGTTTGCAAAAAGCGGTTCTTCTTGTTCTTCTCGCACTTTATTTATAGCGTCAAAAACATGCCATGGCATCAGTATTTCGCCACGAATTTCAAATAAGTCGGGATAATTTCCGTGCAAGCGCAAGGGAATGCTGCGAATGGTTTTTACGTTGGCTGTAACATCGTCACCTTTTTCACCATCACCTCTTGTAACGGCTCGCACCAACAGTCCATGCTCGTAGGTGAGCGATATGGATGTGCCATCGTACTTTAATTCACACACAATATCGAAAGATTCCTGTAAGGTTTTGCGAATACGCTCGTAAAAATCACGCACTTCAGCCTCCGAATAGGTGTTACCAAGCGAAAGCATGGGGTAGGAGTGAGCTACTTGCTCAAAGCCCGAAACACTGTCATTTCCAACACGTTGTGTGGGTGAATTTGGGTCAAAAAATTCAGGATATTGTAGTTCTAAGGCTTGTAATTCGCGCATTTTTTGATCAAATTCGAAGTCGGAAATTTGTGGGTTCGAGAGGACGTAATAAGCATGGTTATGTTGTTCTAATTCACGTCGTAGTGAATCAATGGTCTGTTTCATAAATCTATATCATTTTGTAAGGGCAAAGATAAAACAATTCTTTGTCAAATTTGATACAGCTTTGTTCATTGAAATACATTTCCTACCATTTCGATGTTTTTCCTTTTATTTCCTACCAAAATGTAAGAATTTCGTATTCAATTAGTTAAAAATAAAATTGGCAAAATAATATCTTAGAACTAATATTGAAAATTAAGGTATTGCTATAGAGATACTTATTTTTTTTAGTTTTTCTGATTTATGTTCAGACTTCTATTACTCTCGTAATTTAGTTTGCTACTGTTTCATAATTTAGCATCAAATCTGTACGAGGAAAATATGTTTCAGTTTGTTTTTAAAAGCAGACATAAAACTTTTACAGCATTATTTGCTCGAGGAGTTTATAAAGAGTGTAAGCGTATGGTCAATTTTTACAATATTTTTGTGTTTCTCGAGTTCCTGAATGATTTTTCGTCCCTTTGCCGTGCTTACATCTTTGTGTGCTGTAACTTTCATGATTGGTTGGCTTTTTTGTTGATCCAAATCTACAACGTTTTTTTGATAAAAACACTTCAATTACATCAAATGTACGTGGCGCTTATGATTACCGAAACAACTGATACCATGCCTTTATTTCTTTTACGCACCCGGCTTGCTCGTAAGTTTGGCACTTAATTTCCAGTACATTAAAAGCATCTTCAATTTCAGCATGCGTAAAACCTATTTGTTGCGCCGCCATTCCTTGAAGTAATTCGGCTTGAAACTTAAATGTGTAACACGATTTCAGAAAATCATTATCCAAATCTACTTTTGATATAAAGTTTATTGCGTTTTGTAAGCTCATTTTTGTTAAGTTTATAAGGTTTGTAAAGTTATTAATTAAAAGAATCATCAGCTTATTAAATCATTTTTTCTCTTCGTCGCAAACATCTGTTTCGCAGGTTGTGCATTCGCCACCACAAACCGTTGCCAATTCCATAGCAGATTCGTGGCTGTATAAATCCAATTTTTTGTGTATCAGCACAAAGGTAAATATAGCTTTCGCAAGTAAATTAATTGAAAATCATTCTATTATAAAATCTGTGATTTTGATACGTGTTTATTCATCAAATACGTATTGTGTTTTATAAAGATTTTGTGGAACTTTGTGTAAATACTTTGTGGAACTTCGTGTTATAGTTTTTTTTATTACATAAAAATTACAAAGAAGTCACAACATTCACAAAGTGATAAATTTAAATACCGGTCAATTAAAACTGCTCTTTTCCAAAATTGCTTTCCAATTTTTTCTTCAATTTGCTATTGGTATTTATAAAGTAGTTAGCTGTAAATTCAATAATTTATCTTTTGCGTAGGTATTCAGTTTCCTGAAAAAATAGCTGTTTGCTCGAATTGCTATAAATATGCGTGTTTAAACCTTCCATATTTGAACCTATGTTTAACTTGTTTTTTCAAAGCCATAATACGATGAAATAAAGAAAAAATTACAAATGTACTGTTAAAAAAAATCCTGCTGAAAAATTAATCAGCTGGATTTTTTTGTGAACTATTTTAATCAGCGCATTATCTTATGCTTTATTACCCATTATTTCTGCAATTTTCACAATAATCATCATAGCTTTTTCCATCGATTGCACTGGAACATATTCAAAACGTCCGTGGAAATTATGACCACCTGCAAAAATGTTTGGACAAGGAAGACCATCAAACGAAAGACGTGCGCCATCGGTGCCACCACGTATTGGTTTCACATCAGGTTTCACCCCAACAGCTTCCATGGCTTCGAATGCTAAATCTACAATATGCATCACGGGTTCTACTTTTTCACGCATGTTGTAGTACTGGTCGCGCATTTCAACTGTGGCTGTGCCTGCGCCAAACTCAGCATTAATTTTATTTGCTAAATGTTCAATTTCTTTTTTTCGACGTTCAAACCTATCACGGTCGTGGTCGCGAACAATGTAGCTTAAGGACGATTGTTCTACGGTGCCTTCCATGCCTACCAAGTGATAAAAGCCTTCGTAGTCCTGGGTGTGCTCGGGGGTTTCGTGGCGTGGAAGCATGGACGCAAATTGATGTGCTACACGCATGGAATTGAGCATTTTGTGCTTGGCATATCCGGGATGAACATTCATACCCCGAAAGGTGATTTTAGCTGCAGCTGCATTAAAGTTTTCATATTCGAGCTCGCCTATTTCGCCGCCATCCATGGTGTAAGCCCATTCAGCGCCAAACTTAGGCACATCGAAATGGTCGGCGCCTTGCCCAATTTCCTCATCGGGCGTGAAACCTACACGTATTTTACCGTGCTTAATTTCTGGATGTTCAATTAAATATTCCATTGCCGAAACAATTTCAGTTAAGCCTGCTTTATCGTCGGCGCCTAACAAGGTTGTGCCATCTGTAACTACAATATCTTGTCCAACGTATTGTCGTATTTCTGGAAATTTATTCGTTTCCAGTGTAATTTGCTTTTCTTCGTTGAGCAAAATATCATTGCCATCATAGTTTGTCACTACGCGCGGTTTCACGTGTTTAGCAGTCATGTCGGGACTGGTATCCATGTGCGACACAAAGCCAATAGTCGGAATTGTTTTGTCCGTATTTGCTGGTAAAGTTGCCATTACGTAGCCATTGGAATCTAATTCAACATCCTGAAGTCCTATCGTTTTAAGTTCTTCTACTAAGTATTGAGCAAACACCATTTGTCCTGGTGTACTTGGTGTCATGTGAGTGTTTTCGTCCGATGTAGTTGTAAAACTCACGTATTTAAAAAATCGATCTACTATATTCATTTTATTTTATTTTGTTTTATTAAATGTATTCAAGTCCCAATTTGTTCAAACTGCCAGCTCGTAAATTTTAGTAACATCTTCTTCGGTTAATTTTACAAAATTTCCCAACGTTTTGCCAGCTAAGCCTAAGTTTTTGACTAAAACAGGAATGTCGGCAGCACGGGCTCCTAAAGAAGCAAAACGAATGGGCATACCAAGTGAGCTTACAAATTTTTCGTAACAGGCAATGCCTTCTAATGCCGTGTTTTCAGGTTCCTGAAAATCCATACTACATCCCCAAACGCGCACGGCAAATTGTGCAAAGCGCATCACATCGTGTTTCATAACATATTTCATCCAAGCCGGAAACATAACAGCCAAGCCAGCACCATGAGCTACATCGTACAATCCCGAAAGCTCGTGTTCCATTTGGTGCGTGCTCCAATCGCTCAAGCGGCCTACTCCGCAGGTGTCGTTGTGAGCTACCATACCAGCCCACATGAGGTTGGCGCGCGCATCGTAGTCCAAAGGATTTGCCAATGCTTTAGGTGCTTCGTTGATAACGGTTAGCAATATTCCTTCGGCAAGGCGATCGGAAATTTCAACGCGTTTGGAGTTTGTGAAATAACGTTCCATGACGTGTGCCATCATGTCGGTAGCACCACAGGCGGTTTGAAATGGTGGCAGGGAGCATGTCAGCTCGGGATTGAGAATAGAAAATGCAGGTCGTAGCACTTCGCCACCGGTGGCACGCTTCAATATTCCGTTTTCGTGCGTAATTACCGAACCACTCGAACCCTCGCTGCCAGCAGCTGTGAGAGTAAGTATAGTGCCTATGGGCAATGCTTTTTCTACTATTTTTTTTCCTGTAAAGAAATCCCAAAAATCACCGTCGTACAAAGCTCCAATGGCAATTGCTTTTGCGGAGTCAATCACACTACCACCGCCAACAGCAAGTACAAAATCGATGTTGTTTTCTTTACATTGTTCAATGCCTTTATATACCAATCCGCTACGAGGATTGGGCACAACGCCACCCAATTCGGTAAACCATATACCGGCATTTGCGAGCGATTTTTTTACGCGAGCAAGCAATCCGCTTTCAACTACCGAGCCACTACCATAGTGAATCAGAACCCGCGTTCCTTTAAATTTGCGGACATAATCGCCGGCTTCGTTTTCACGCGATTTGCCAAATACAAAATAGGTTGGACTGTAAAAATTAAAATTATCCATATTTTTTTTGATGTTAAATTGTTTATTTATGTAAACCACAAAGATACAATTTCTTTCCTATTTTGTTGCTTTTTTAAAGTATTTTCAGCAATTTAGAAAAAGTTTTTCTATCTATCTTTCACACGAAAGATAGACATTGGGGCTGTTACTCAAAAAAAATCTTCTCACCTTTTAATACACAGCTTACTATAGTGTCCCAATGGATTCTACTCAAGCAGCGAATTGGTAAAGGCAACAGCTTTTTTGTAAAACAGCAATTAATTCAGCAAATTTAATGCTAATGAAAAACCTTCACATCCTTACTCTTTATTTTTTTAAAGGGTGTGAGAAATATTATCGTTCTAAAATAATTATTTAAGATTAAACACGAATACATAAACTCACAAATTCTTGTTTTAAAAAAATAGAGCAATCACGGAGTAAAACTACAAGCAATTTTTTTGATATTAAACAGCCTACAATAACTTCAAAATATAAATTGTAACTGAAATTTAATACTAAAAAAGTTGTTAGTAAATAATTAATGTCGTATTTTTGCGACATAAAACATAATAACAATGATAAAATCAGAAGTGTTTGATAATGAGCTACAAAAATTAGCAAATTTTGCGAAAGTAATTTCACATCCCGCACGTTTAGCGATATTGAAGTATTTGGCACAAACCAAAACTTGTATTTCGGGAGATATATCCGACCATTTGCCCTTGAGTCGCACTACCGTTTCGCAGCATCTGAAAGAATTGCGCGACATGGGATTGATACATGGCGAAATAGAGGGAGTGAAGATTAATTATTGTTTATGTGGTAGCTCTATTAAAGAACAAATCGCAAATTTCGATGCTTTTTTCAGCACTATTACTGTTCAGGAATTTAGTTGTAAATAAAAACTCAATCTTATGATTATAAAAGAAATAATAGCCCACGAGGCAAATGCATTACTCAACGAAGGTGCATTATTAGTAGATGTACGTGAAAAAGACGAGGTGTTTCAAAAATCGTTTCAGATAGATGGCGTTGAGAACATGCCATACAGCACATTCGATGAAAATTACATCGATTTGCCCAAAAACCAAAAAATTGTTTTAGCATGTCATTTAGGCATACGAAGTTTACGTGTAGCTCAATTCCTTTTGAATCAAGGTTGGGACGAAGCTAAAATCTTTAGTTTGGATGGTGGAATAGATGCCTGGCAAGCTGCAGGTTTACCAGTTAAAAAAGCACCACGCTCATTTACGTTTGCAAAACCTACTTCGTCTTGTGGCTGTGGGAGTGGTGGATGCTGCTAAACAAAATTTTAAATTAACTCATTTTTAAATTCAAACTTTATGAAAGTATTAATTCTTTGTACCGGAAACTCATGCCGTAGCCAAATGGCACACGGCTTTTTACAATCGTTCGACTCCACCATCACGGTGTGTTCGGCGGGCACACAAGCCTCAGGCAAACTCAACTCCAATGCGGTGGCAGCAATGAAAGACGCCGGCATTGACATTAGTTATCACCCCTCCGATTCCGTTGAGAAATACCTCAACGATGAATGGGATTATGTTATCACTGTTTGCGGTGGCGCAAACGAGGAATGCCCTGCATTTTTTGGAAAAGTAAAACATCGCCTACATATTGGATACGACGATCCGAGCCATGTAGTGGGCACAGACGAATTTATCTGGAGCGAATTTATCCGTGTACGTGACGAAATTAAAGCAGGTTTCTATAAGTTTTATATGGAAGAAATTAAACCACAGTTATGAATTTTCAAATCTTCAAATCATGAGTTCCTCTTCAAATCTCTCTTTTCTCGATCGCTACCTCACACTGTGGATATTTTTAGCCATGTTTATTGGCGTTTTTTCGGGGTGGATGTTTCCTGCGGTTGCTCAGTTTTGGAATAGTATGTCTTCTGGCACTACAAATTTCCCAATCGCCATAGGTCTAATTGTTATGATGTATCCACCATTGGCCAAAGTGAAGTATGAAGAGCTGGGCGAAGTATTCCGCAATACCAAAATTCTCACCTTATCATTGGTTCAAAACTGGATTATCGGACCGATATTGATGTTTGCACTTGCCATTCTATTATTCAAGTTTTTTCCGGGCGAAAACAACTCCAATCTACCCTATGTTTACGGAATTATAATGATTGGATTAGCTCGTTGTATTGCGATGGTTATTGTTTGGAACGATTTGGCAAAAGGCGACACGCAATATGCAGCTGGTTTAGTAGCATTTAATAGTATTTTTCAAGTGCTCTTTTTCTCCGTGTATGCTTGGTTTTTTATTGCCATTGCTCCTAATTGGTTTGGCATTCCTACAAGTGATGCTGTGTCAAAAATCACCATAGGGCAAATTGCCGAAAGTGTTTTCATTTACTTGGGAATTCCTTTTATTGCCGGTTTCCTTACACGTTTTATTCTTATCCGGGTGAAAAGCAAAGAATGGTATCACTCCAAATTAATTCCCAAAATATCACCCTTAACCCTTATTGCTTTACTTTTTACCATTTTGGTAATGTTTTCACTCAAAGGCGAATACATTGTAAAAATACCAATGGATGTCGTTTTGATAGCCGTTCCATTGCTTATTTATTTTGTCATCATGTTTATCGGTTCGTTTTTCATGAGCAAAAAAGCAGGCGCATCCTACGAACAATCAACAACGCTTTCATTTACTGCTGCCAGCAACAATTTTGAATTGGCAATTGCTGTTGCCATTGCCGTTTTTGGAATCAATTCGGGCGAAGCTTTTGCAGCAGTTATTGGTCCGTTGGTCGAAGTCCCTGTAATGATTGCATTGGTCAATTTGGCTTTTTGGTATAAGAAAAAGTGGTTTTAATATAAAAAAAATCAGCGCGTAGAATATACCAATTGCACTTTTGAATTCATTAAATAGAGTCAATCGTTTGTATTTGCAAAAATAATAATGCATCACAACAACGCAGTAATGCTTGCTATGATGCATATATGTAAAGATAGCCAAATTATTTTATAATTGTAACCGTAGTAGGTGTGTAAAGTCCACCTGTTAAAGCATTTAAGAAACCATCGATGAATGAATGTGAAACTGTGATAGAGTAGTTTTCTGTTTCACCAACTAATTGTTTTGTGTCGGCAGTTGCAATAGGAGCTAAACCATAAATTAAATAATGATTGTGAGCAACGGTTTTAATTCCATTTTGTGGTCCTTTACCCACGGTTGCTGTGAATGTGTAACAAGAAGTCATTGTTACGGTCATGACGATAAGAAACGCAAATTTTAATAATTTTTTTTTCATAAACATTAATTTGTTTTGTTTTGCCTACTCTTTAGCTTTTCGGCATACGCTTTATAAATCATATACAAAGGTAATTTATTTTTGAAAAATAAAAAAATGTAAATTCAACAAACTACAAGGTGTTGACATAAGTTAATTAAATATGCTTGAGGACTCTTACAAAAAACTTAAAAGCATAGCCAAGCCTTTGGGAACGAAAATGATTAAACCAACAGTGGCGGCGCTAATGGCAGCAACAAGAACAGCTCCCGCAGCAATGTCTTTTATTTTTCCAGCAAGTGCATTGTGTTGGGGTGAGACTATATTAACAAGGTTTTCGATTGCAGAATTGACCATTTCTAAGCTGATTACTAATCCGAAACAGAGGATACAGAGCATCCACTCACTTAAGTTAATGTCAAAAATAAAACCACACACAACTACCAACAAGGCAATGATGAGGTGTATGTTCATATTTGCCTCTTTGCCAAAAACACTTCTAATTCCTGCAAAAGCATAACCAAAACTTCGTAATCGTTTTATCAGAGCACCTCTGAAATTATTTGTTTCGTTTTTCATTTTTATATTTTAAAATGCAAAGGTAAATAAATTTCGCTTATTTTATTTACCTTTGCATGCAATGTTTTTGGAAACTTAAAATTCAATATTCTAACAATGAAACGACTTGTATTTTTATTTGGATGTCTTTTGTTTTTTGTATTTGCTTTTTCGCAATCACAAGTTGATACAGTGGTAGTTAGTGCTTCTAAAATGCACAAAATGCTGAAAAATGTGGTCGTAGTGCCTGGGGATTATTCCAAGAAAAAACATTATCCTGTTGTATATATTTTGCATGGTTACAGTGATAATTTTGCGAAATGGGTAAATACGGTTCCTTCAATTAAGAAATTAGCCACGCAGCATCAATTTATTTTGGTTTGTCCTGACGGTGGTTTTAGCAGTTGGTATATGGATAGCCCTATTGATAGCACTTATCAGTACGAAAGTTATATTATCAACGATTTATTGCCATATATTGATAAAAATTATGCTACTATTCCCAATCGACAAGCACGTGCCATCACGGGTTTAAGCATGGGCGGACATGGCTCGATGTATTTGGCTATTCGCCATCAAGATTTGTTTGCAAATGCCGGAAGTATGAGTGGCGGGGTAGATTTGCATGCTTCCAACAAAAAATATGACATAGCAAAGCGTATCGGGACTATGGAGGCTCACCCAGAATTGTGGGACAGCAATTCGGTTATGAATATGGTTGATAGCCTTAAAAACAAAGCGTTGAATATAGCCTTCGAGTGTGGCGTATCTGATTTCTTTTATGAGATTAATTTGGCAATGCATAAGCGATTGCTAATGCTGAAAATTGACCACGATTACACGGAGCGTCCAGGTGTTCATAATTGGGCTTACTGGGCAAATGCCATTGAATATCAACTCCTTTTTTTTGACAATAACATGAAGCGTTAAGTTTTTTACTCTAAATTACCATGTCAATAACTACTAATTTATCACATATCAGAACACACATTCCACCACAAGTAGCGTTGGTTTGTGTATCCAAATTTAATCCCGATGAAGCCATTTTGGAGGCTTACAATGCTGGCGAACGCCATTTTGGCGAAAGTAAAGTACAGGAATTGCTCGGAAAATTTGAGCGACTGCCAAAGGATATTCGTTGGCATTTTATCGGTCATCTGCAAACTAATAAAGTGAAAGCTATAGTTCCGATAGTTCATTTAATTCATGGTGTGGACTCCGAAAAGCTACTAAAGGAGATTAATAAACAAGCAGAAAAAGCTTTTTGTGTGGTGAATTGCTTGTTGCAAGTACATTTATCCGAAGAAGAAACCAAATTTGGTTTTTCCGAAGGCGAGCTTTTTGATTATTATATGCATGGTGGTATTGATAAACATCCTCATGTACGCATTTGTGGGGTTATGGGCATGGCATCGTTTACGGAGAATAAGGAGCAGATAGAAAAAGAATTTGAAATGCTTAAGAATATTTTTGATAAACTGAAAATGATTTGTTTTCAAAATAATGACGATTTTAAACAAATCTCGATGGGAATGTCGAGCGATTTTGAAGCAGCTATTGCCTGTGGCAGTACAATGGTGCGTATTGGTAGTTCCATTTTTGGCGAAAGAATGTACCTTAAATAACTAATTTTGATGCTTATAAATTCACTGTCGTTACTAAATTATAAAAATATTGCGGAAGCTGAACTTACCTTTTCGCCCAAAATAAATTGTTTTATTGGCGACAACGGTATGGGCAAAACCAACGTTTTAGATGCACTTTATTTCCTCTCTTTTTGCAAAAGTTATTCAAACTCTATTGATTCACAAAATATTACACACGAAGCCGACTTTTTTATGATTCGTGGTAACTATATTCTTAATAGTCAGCCCGAAGAGATTTACTGCGGCATGAAGCGTAAGCAGAAAAAGCAATTTAAACGCAATAAAAAAGAATACGACAAACTATCTGACCACATCGGTTTAATTCCTTTGGTATTTATATCGCCCGACGATTTATACCTTATTTCGGAAGGAAGTGAAGAACGTCGAAAATTTATCGATGGTGTTATTTCACAATGTAATCATGCTTATTTGCAACAACTTATAAGTTACAATACTGCATTGAAACAACGAAATGCACTGCTAAAATCCGATCAAGCAGTTGATTTCACGCTTTTTGAAATTTGGGAAGAGCTAATGGTGAAGCATGGCACATTTATTTTTGAAGAACGCAAACGTTTTCTGGAAGAATTTGTACCTGTTTTTCGTGATATTTATCACAAAATTTCGGGTGGTAATGAACTAATTGATTTGGTTTATAGCTCGCAACATGCAAGTAACGAGATTGTTAAATTGATGGCTCAGCACAGAGAGCGCGATAAAATATTGGGATATTCTACGCAGGGAATTCACAAAGATGAGTTGGAGATGCTTCTGGATGGTTTTCCCATCAAGCGTGTTGGTTCGCAGGGTCAAAACAAAACCTATTTAGTATCGCTTAAGTTTGCTCAATATTTCTTTTTGCAACGGGCACATCAGCTTTCGCCTATTCTGCTTCTCGACGATATTTTTGATAAATTGGATGCTAATCGAGTTCAGAAAATAATAGAAATTGTTTCGGGGAAAAATTTTGGTCAAATTTTTATTACTGATACAAACCGTGAACATTTAGATACTATTCTTGCTGGTTTGCAGAGTGAGTCAAAAATTTTCACGGTTGTGAATGGCGAAATTTTGAGTAATTAAAATTTGGCTGCGAGAGGCAATGACAGTATTTCCCCTAAAAATTTTTCTAAGTCAAATTGTTTTAAATCAGTTATATCTGTATTAATTACATAATCGGCAAAAGGAATTAAATCAACATCTTTGCGCTGATTCTTCATCCGAGCTTTTATCTGCTCAACAGTTAGATTATCGCGTTTTTTTACGCGTGCTATGCGTGTAGCTTCGGAGGCGGTTATTAAAACAATTTTATCCACATAATGCCTAAAATTACCCTCGATGAGTATGGCACATTCCAAAAATATACATTTTTCAGTTTCGTGTAAGCCGCGCCATTTTCTGAAATCTTCTTGTACGGCAGGATGCACAATAGCATTCATCTTTTTTAGCAATTCGCTATTTGAAAAAACAAGGGACGCTATGAAACTGCGGTTGAGAATGTTGTTGGTGTAAGCCTCTTTGCCAAATTTTTCCACAATCTGTAACCGTATGTTTTGATCTTCATTTTGAAGGCGGCGTGCTTCCTTGTCGGTATTATAAATTGCATAACCAGCATTGCTCAAAACAGTACTCAAGGTGGATTTTCCACCTCCAATGCCGCCCGTAATTCCTATAATTGTTGCCATCGTAATGGTTTTGTTTAAAATCCAAAAGTGAATCCAGCACTCATAGTCAAGTTGTTCCCTTGCAAATAAGCGGGTGTGTAATAATTTAATGTTTGAGCTACTGTCATTCGTTTTTCTCCAAAACTTACTGCCTTGGTCGGTTCAAAAGCCTGTATATTAGTGTATTCAGCTTTAAAAAATGCATAGCCATTGTTTATGATTTCGTATGTTCCGTGCAAGCCTATAGTCTGATTGCTCCAGATGATTTCGCCCGGTGATGGTTGCTTAATAATGTCGTCCACCTTCCCTACAATACCGTTGGAAGTTCCCCTGCGTACATAATCATATTCGTTTCCGTGCTCGGCATTCATGTAAAAAAGCTTCAAGTCGATGCCTCTTCGGGGTTTGTATTGCAAGGCAAAATAGCTTTCCTGAGCATTATCGCCTAAGTAATGCCCTAAATTGTACGAATTGGAAGCGTAGCTAAGCACCGAAATGGAGTGTTTGTAATTTAGAATGTTGGTTTTCGTATATTCAAACACGGCGGAAAGATTTTTTACAGGAAAATTGGTAATATTTACACCGCCTTTTAATGATATAGGATTGGCTTCGGCGTTGTTTGGATTTAATCGGGCAAAATTAAATTCGTCGATAAACACAGAACCGTAAAAGTGTGTATGTTTCAGGTTACGCGAGCTAAGGTTCATAAACATTTGTGAGTTTTGGTTTTCAGTTCCCAAACCTTTGGTAAGTGTGTGGTCGATAGATTTGTAAAATACAATAGGTATCAAATAGCCTCCTTGTATGGTTTTTTCAGCATAAATAATCGAATTTCCGAAAGAAATTTTTAAATTTTTAATTGGTGTTAATGTAAACATATTGGCAGCCATAAATTTATTAGCCGGACGATACCAAATGGTGCTGCCATTCTCCAGATAGTACGAGCTACTGTCCCGAACGTTGGACACTAACCAAGCATGAAAGTAGTTTAGCTCGAACCACTTAGCTGGCTGCAGTCGTAACGTAACCATCGGAAATGAGGGAGCTCTTCCTGAAAGAATATTAGACCCGTGAAAGTTGTCGCCCCACATCACGTTTTCTTTTACCAACCCGATAGATCCCCACGCGTTTGAGATTTTTATACCACCACGACTATCGCTATAGTCGCCACCATAAGAGGCTTCTTTGTATTCGTAGCCAGGCAAATTGTTTAAATAGTTATAGCTCGAAAGCGTGTCGCCGTTGTTAGATAAATCGCGTAAACTGCCAAAAATGGAAATATGCTTGCCAAGCATTGCCTGAAAATCAATACCTATCCATCTTTGAATAATATTCCCGTGCGTATTGGCAACGATATTCATTCCTAATATCGGACTAATACGTGCACGAAAAACTGAGTCCTTGTAATGGATAGCGGGCTGAATCAAGGCGGCTTTACTATTTTCATTTTTCCATACATGCCATTTGGCAGAAGGTAAGGTGTTGTTTTCCAATGCCAATTCGTTCAGAAAAAATTGAATTTCAGTACGCTGACGTGTATTCAAACGATTGCTTTGACGCTGAGCTTCAACTAACTTTAGCAAAATAAAACTTCTACTGTAAGGCTTTACAGCCGAATTTAATTCAAAAAATCCATCTGTGGCAAGTTCATCCACAAACTCGTACATTCGATAATAGGACATATTTTGAGGTATATCTTGCGCTGAGCTAAGCATAGTAATTGTCCACATCCACAAAATGAAAAGACACTGGTTTATTGTTTTCATGATTTGTTACTTAATTTTAGGCACTTCGTGCATTTCGAAATAGAATGTTTTTGATAATCCGAAAGAAGTAAATGAGATCAGTTTGAAGCGTACCTTTGTTTTTGCAAGCGTATAGATAATTTAATTCTGAACTTTCAATTTCTTCTAAGGTTTGAGGCATGTCGGCATAAAAAGGTGGTAATAATCCGGGTTTAAATTGTACACGAAGTTGTTGTAACTCTTTGCTATACAAGCTAAAGTAATGTGAGCTAATGGGTCGTACGCCTACTAACTTCATTTCGCCACGAACAAAATTGATAAACATAGGTAATTCATCGAGCCAATACTTGCGCAGAAATCTGCCAAGTGTCGTAACACGGATATCACGTTTAAATTTACCGCCTTTTTGTAAACTTGATTTTTTATAAATGTATGCCTGTATAAATTCTGAATAGGGATGCATGGTACGAAACTTAAACACTTTAAACTGCTTACCATTTTTTCCCACACGGCTCAACTGTATTAATGGACCATGAAAGCGGTTTAAGTTTGGATCAGGTTGTTGCATTCTTCGTGCGTAAACATAGTTATAACTTCCTAATTTCTTTTCATCTATCACCTCAAAACCACATAGGTATAATCGTCCCAAAACCTCGGTTTTTGATAATACTCTATTTCTTCCTTTTGTAATGTCGTAATATAAACGTTTAGTTATAAATAGTTTTGGTGTTACTCTGTTCAACAGGAACATAAAACCGTAAATCAGATAGTTAAGTCGTTTGGGAAAACGTTTTAAAAATTCTTTTTTTTGTGTGCTCTTTGATTTGAAACGACAAATGAAAATACCATTGTCGGGCAATTTGGAATTAATAATAGCAAATTCTTTGTTAATGCCACGTATATTATTAAGCAACTGAAACTGTATGATAATCTGGAACTTATATTTTTGTTTTGATTTAAAATCATTTAAGTTATCCGAAAAACTTACATAGGTATTTCCGCTTCTGAAATCGACATACTGCGACAGGCTATCAAATGTTTTTTGGCAAGAATTTTCGATGATAACAGTTCTTAAATCCTGATAACTTTCTTCATCAAGCATGCTTGCAGGCTTTAGTTTGGCAAATTCTCGCACTTCAGTCTCTAACTGAAAATCATCTTTGTAGTTGGTAGCATAAAGGATTGCAAAATATAGAAAATGAAAGATTGAATTGACAAAAAAAATAGATGTTGTAAATGTAAAAAGTACATTTTGTGAAAAATACATGTCGAAAAAGAAATGCGATACCCCTAACATGACAGAAAATGTTAGTATCGTAGCATAAAATAAATTAAAAGACGTAGGGATATATTTTTGCGTATGCAGTGGTTTGTATCTCCCCAAAAAATAGGATACTGTCAGCCAAATACTAAAGTAAATAAGTGCTGCAAGGTCGTATTTTGTGAATGGATTTTGAGTTGTTAGCGGAAAAAAACGAAGCACTACAAAAATACACAATGCCAAAAATAGAACATCGAAAAGAATGCTTATTTTGGAGGGTCTGTACAGTATTTTGATGAAGCTACGAGGCATATATAATTTTTTTCAGCTTTATTCTTACAAATTAGTTTTGTGTTCAGCTGCTTCTACAAGCTTAGAAGCTTCTTCTTTGGCTTTGAGTACTATGTTAGCAGCTTGCTTACGTGCTGTTTCTTCCATTTTTCGGGCTGCTATTTCAGCAGCTTTCTTTGTAAATGGGTTTGTAGCTTTCGAAATTAATGCCTCTCCTTGCTTTTTTGACTCATCAATTAAGTTATTCCCTTTTTTTTCGGCTTCTGCTATTAGCTTTGCCGCTTTTTCGTTAGCTTCGGAAATGGCTTTATCTCTTTTGATACGAGCTGCCTCGATGGCATTTTGTTTGGCATCATTTACTTGTTGGTCTATATTAACTTTGGCTTTGTCTTTCAAATCACTCACCAAGGTGTTTGCAACACTTTTTAAATCGAGCGATATGTTGGGTTTTGTGAAAGTCCCTGTTATCGCAAAATTCAACGTCGAAAGTTTTCCTGCAAGCAATTTGTCGGGCAATTGAACTTTGCCAGTATAGGCTATAGATTTGTCCAACGAAGTACTACCACCAACGGTTAAGTTTACATTGGAAACCTTGAAATCAAACGGTTTAGTAATTAATTTACCATCTTTAATGTCAAAATTTAATGCTAAATTTTTGATTGTCATTGGTACAATGTCCGATTTTTTGAGTGCGCTTGCTAAAGCATTTAGTGCGGGAATATTTTTTAAACCTACGGTATTGGTAGAAAAATTACCTCCACCTACAACCGAAGCTAAGTCGGGCATCATGTCGCTTTTGAGTAAAGAATTAAATTGGAGTGTGGTTGAAAATTTGCCAGCAGCTTTTCCGAAAATAGGTACAAATTTCTGAACGGTTTCTACTTGGCTGAAAATTTCTTTGAAATCCACTTCATTAATTGCAATGTTGAAATTTACCTTTGGCTTTAAAGTGTCAGCCGTGTTGTACAAACCGTTCATTAACAAGGCGCCCCCAAAACCATTCATGGCTACATTGTACATTTTTAGTTCGCTGTTCGCTATTTTAATACCTCCATTTAGATTTTTGAAATTCATTTTTTCATATTGCATTTCTGCAACCTTTGCTTGTATGTCAAAATCAATATTGGCGGGAATGAGAACAGTGCTCATGCTCGAAGATGCCGTATCAGTTTTTGTACTCGCTGTGCCTGACATTAAATCGTTGATATTCAGATAAGAAGAACTTAAATTCAATTTTCCCTTTAAGGTCTTGTCATGCAAAGCATAGGCTATAAAGTTTTCTAAACTTCCGTTTGCGGCAATGTCATTTTTCCCAATTTTCATAGCCAATCGGGATAGAAGTATGTTTCTGTTGTTGAATTGCATAGCAGCTTCACCGATAGTTAGTTTATGAGCCAATGATGCCATTTTAGCTTCAAACTTGATCATTTTCAGCCAACCATCAAACTCGATTTTTTCGTATTGACTTTTTTCGTAATCCGACATGCGTGCTGCCAAATTAAGTTGTAAATCGACCAATCCATTCAATGAAGTTTTTTTGTCGAGTGGATAAACTTCCTTTAACAAACCTAAATTTAGCTTGCCATTTGCTTTCATTGCTAAATAGGTATCCGTCATGGGATTTTCAACATGCATAGAAGCCCTAAAAGGATTTGCGGCCATGATGAACGAAAAATTTGGCACATCAATGATGGTAGCATCAAGTGTTTTTCCTGGGTTCGATACGTGTGCTTCAATTTGTATGTTTTCGACCTTGCGGGGTAGGGAAGGGTACTGAAACCAGCCGTTGCTGGCTATGAGTTTGAATTGGAATGCAGGGTAGTAATCACCAATATAAGAGCCTTTTATAGTTCCCCCAAAATTGAAATCGCCGGCTGTTTTTATGTCTTCAAAAGAATTGGAATATATAGCCGGAATCATGGATAGTAGTGCCTTGAAGTTGGTTTTGCCCGAATGTAAAGCCAAATCCATATCCCAGCCATCCGCTATGCTTTTAACCCAGCCCGTGAGTCTGAACGGAATTTCGTTGAGTGTGGATTGGTTATCATTTAGCTTGTAAATCATTTTGTTGAGGTTAGCATCGATGGTCAAGTCCATAGTAGCTTTGGCATCGGAGATATAGCGCATTCCTTCCCAATCGAAGCTTAAATTTGCACAGCTGGTTTTTGTAATTAACTGTGAGCTGTCGGCAGTGAAATCACCTGTTGTTGTGTGGTTTAGCTCTTGCAAGCTAAAAACCATGTTGGAAATATCCGATTTGTAAATAATGTTTGCGTTGTGAATGCTAAATTCCTTGAGCTTAAAGTGAAATTTCATTGCCGCCGTGTCCACCACAGCGGTGGAATCTGTTTCCCAAATTTCCCAATTTGCTTTCCCGTTTGCCAACACATGCGTAAACACTTTAGCGTCGTTAAATTCTAATTTCCGTATGTCGTAGCCATTGTTTCCAAAAAGACTTTTTATATTGATAATCAGGTTAATATCTTTGCTAAAAAGCAGCGTGTCTTTTCGAAATTCATTTTTTCCTACTATGCTAAAGTTTTCCAACTTAATGGATGCATAAGGGAAATTACGGATTAAGCTCAAATTTACGTTGGAGAATTGAATGTTGGCATCGAACATGCTGGCTACGGTTGTGTCGGCCTTTTGCTTTATAGCATCACCAAAAAAAAACGGGATACTCACTAAAACAATTAAAATGAGGAATAGTAAGGCAACAAAACCAATAATTAATTTTTTAAGCATGGGTTTGATTTTAGTATTGTTTATGTTATTGATTTGATAATTACACAACTAAATTAATATAAAATATTGAGCTACAAAGATAGTAAATTTTGTTTTGTATCAATTTAATATCTAATATTAAAACTGTTGAAGCAATCAAAAATATTTTTTTAAAAAAATAATTGAAAGCTATTGTATTTGATACAAGATTTCGTATATTTGCAGTGCAAAATAAATACAAACCCTCAAAATTAAATGCCTATTGCCCGATTATTACTTTAAAACCCCTAAATTTAAAAGTAATGACAGATTTAAGTCAATTAGCCGATGAACAATTGGTTAAACTGTATGAAGAAGGCAATAATGAAGCATTTGAATTTCTACTTACACGTTACAAGTCAAAAGTTTATTCTTACATATATATTATTGTAAAGAATAAAGAATTAACCGAAGATATTTTTCAGGATACCTTTATTAAGGCAATTGCTGTTATTCAGCAAGGTCGCTACGTGGAGTCAGGAAAATTCCTGGGCTGGATTAATCGTATTGCACACAATTTAATCATTGATTATTTCAGACGCGAGAAAAACGAAAATACCATATCAGCAGATAGTTTGGAATATGATATTTTGAATAATGCTATGCTTTCGGAAAAAAGTGTGGAGGATGTGCTTTCAAACGAACAAGTTATGCTTGATATAGTTAAGCTCATCGATTATTTGCCACCTTCGCAGCAAGGAGTCATTCGTATGCGCTATTTTGAGGATTTGAGTTTCAAAGAAATTGCCGAAAAAACGCAGGTTAGTATCAATACTTCCTTAGGACGCATGCGATATGCCTTGATGAATATGCGTCGAATAGCCGAGGAAAAAGGCTTGTATTTGGAGCTGAAGTGATTTTTTTTATAAAAGTTTGGTCTTTGATACAATTTTTTTGAGGCATCAACGTTTTAATACAATAACAATTAAAATATGTCTAATGCCTATGCAAAGAATTACTACTTCGTCGAAAAAAACTGATTTACTCGCAACAAACAAACCTTTTACGGAAACGAACAACATGCAGCCGTCCGCGGACACCCTGAAAAACATCTTAGCATTTGCTGCAGTGTATCGTGTTCAAAAAATTGCTCAAAATCAGTATGTTGAAATGTATTTAAATTAATAAAAAGTGCTCATGACAATGGGCACTTTTTATTTCTAAGGAGAATTTTTTTTATTTTGTTGTTCGGTTAATTAAAACACGATGTCTAAGTTGCGTATTTCAACTTAGTGGCACAAGCTTATCTAAAATTGCTTTCTGAAATTACAACCCTCTTTCCATCGGCTGCATCCAAAAGCTGAGTTACCTTTTATAATATGACCTTTACCACAGATAGGACAAACCCCGCCTAATTTAATTTCGGCATTTTTTACTGTTGTGAGTGATGGAGCTATTTTGCTATTGTCGCTTTTTACATCGAATACAATTTGTCGTAAAAGCACCTTTAGCTCTTCTAAAAATTCTTTTGCAGCGTATTCGCCTCGCTCTACTTGGCGAAGTTTCTTTTCCCATTGTCCTGTTAGTTCCGCTGATTTAAGTAGCTCTACCTGAATGGTTTGTATTAGCTCAATGCCCGTGTTGGTGGCTATTAAGTTTTTTCGTTCTTTGCGCACATAATCACGTTTGAAAAGTGTCTCGATAATCGCTGCTCGCGTGGATGGACGCCCAATACCATTGTCTTTCATGGCATCACGCAATTCTTCATTTTCAATCATTTTTCCAGCTGTTTCCATGGCACGTAGCAAGGTTGCTTCGGTATATGCTTTGGGAGGCGATGTCCATTTTTCGCCCAAAGTAGGGTCGTGTGGTCCACTTTCGTCTTTCACAAACAAGGGCAATGTTTTTTCATCTTCTTCGTTTTCTTTTTCATCTTCGTTTTTCGATTTTTCAAAAACGACGCGCCAGCCTGGTTCTAAAATTTGTTTGCCATTTACCTTAAATTCTACGGTATCTACTTCGCCCATCACAGTTGTTGTGGCTACTTTACAATCGGGATAAAAGTTTGCTATAAAGCGACGCGCTACCAGGTCGAAAACTTTTTTCTCGTTGTCGCTGAGTGCTGTTGGCTGTACGCCAGTGGGTATAATAGCATGGTGATCAGTTACTTTGGTATTGTCAAAAACCTTTTTGCTCTTCACTATTTTGGCTGCAAGCAATGGAGTGGTAAGCAGCTCGTAGGTTTTTAATCCTTTGAGTATTGTTGGAATTTTTGGATAAATATCATCGCTCAGAAAAGTTGTATCTACGCGCGGATAAGTCGTAATTTTTTTTTCGTAAAGACTTTGGATTAGCTTTAAAGTTTCGTCAGCCGAAAAGCCATACTTTTTGTTACATTCCACCTGCAATGAGGTGAGATCAAACAGTTTTGGTGCTGACTCGTTGCCTTTTTTTGTATTTATATCCGAAACTGTAAAATCTGAATTTTTTACCGTATCCAAAAATTTTGTACCTTCTTCTACACTTGCAAACCGCCCTTTAGCTGCCGAAAAAATGGTGTTGCGGTAAACGGTTTTAAGTTCCCAATAGGCTTCCGGTTTAAAATTTTCAATTTCTAATTGTCGGTTCACTATGAGTGCTAAGGTAGGCGTTTGCACTCGTCCAATGGAGAGTACCTGACGGTTTTTGGCATATTTCAGGGTATAAAGCCGCGTGGCATTCATGCCCAAAAGCCAGTCGCCAATGGCGCGCGATAAGCCCGCTTCGTACAAATGTTGAAATTCGCTTTGATCTTTAAGTTTTGAAAATCCCTCGCGGATAGCTTCCTCCGTTAGCGACGAAATCCATAATCGTTTTACGGGGCTATGACACAGAGCTTTTTGCAATACCCATCGCTGAATGAGTTCGCCCTCCTGTCCAGCATCACCACAGTTTACAACCTCATCGGCATTCACAAGCAGGCTTTCAATAACTTTGAATTGTTTTTGGATACCACTGTCGTTCATCACACGAATACCAAAACGGTCGGGTATCATGGGTAAATTACTCAGCGCCCATGCTTTCCACGCAGGGTTGTACTCGTGCGGTTCGAGCAAACCACACAAGTGCCCAAAAGTCCAAGTAACCTGATAACCATTTCCTTCCATGTATCCATCTTTTCTGTTTTTTGCTCCCAACACTTCGGCAATATCACGCGCTACACTTGGTTTTTCAGCTATGCAAACTATCATTGTTTTTTGTTTTCTTGTGTTGTAAGTAGTTCTATTTGAATAATATTTGTTGTTTGGTTTGTGATTTTATAGTTGTCGTCGGTTCGATGTCCGACAACCCAGCATATCTCGTTTTGGGAGCAAAGCAGCCAACAATTTTCTTTGTCGAAACGATTTATCTTTTCGTCGATAAAAAAATCGCTCATTTTTTTATGTGTTTTCATACCCAAAGGAATAAAGCTATCGCCTGTTTTCCAACGGCGAAGTGTTAGCGGATATTGCAGTTGGGAAGCATCAAAGCTTGCTATTTCTTTATTTGTTGGAATTTTGTAAGCATTATTTCTTGTAAGTTTCGATATGCGTAAACGGATAGGAAAATTGATTTCTGAACTTTCTGCTGTTATTTCAATTTCAGTATCGGATGCTTCTGCGCGAGGCGAAACCAATAGGTAAGACCTGTCGTGCAGTAAAATGTGTGTGGGGGAATAGAATATTTTTCCAGAATCGGCCTCTATTCCTTTCCAAATTTTGTTCACAGTATCTGAATGAAATTGGTAATATACCAAAATTTCAAAAAGAATTGTTTTCGGCGACGTTTGAATTTTTAGCTTCTGGATATCAATTTCTAATGTTTGTTGATGCCATTCACAAAGTTCTTTTTTGAGTTGTTCAATTTTTTCGTTATAAAGTGTTTCTACTTCGTTCAATCGGTTTATTGTTTCATAGATAGTAGGTCGAAAAGATGGATTGATGGCTTCGAATAAGGGAATAATTTCGTTTCTGAATTTGTTACGTGTGTATTTGTTTTCAAAATTAGAAGCATCCGTTACGAATGTTAAGTTGTTTTCATTCAGATAGTTGATTATTTCATTTCGGGCGCATTGCAGCATCGGGCGTATCACATGACCATTGCGCACGCGAATACCTGTCAAACCATGCAAGCCACTCCCACGTGTTAAATTCATAAGTAGCGTTTCAACATTATCGTCGGCGTGGTGAGCCACAGCGATAACGTCGGCATGCAGCTCTGTACGTAATTGCTCGAACCATGTATAGCGCAATTCTCGTGCAGCCATTTCCACAGAAAGCTTATGTTGCTGTGCAAAAGTGTTAGTGTCAAAATCAATTTTGTGATATTCCAATCTTGCATCGTTGGCTAATTTATGCACAAAAGCTTCGTCAGCATCGCAAGCATCGTGGCGTAAATGAAAGTTACAATGTGCTACAATACACTTGTAGTTAAGCATTTGTAGGCAGTGAAGCATGGCTACTGAATCGGCACCACCACTAACACCTGCTATAACAAGGGAGTCTTTGTTTAATAAATTATTTTCCGAAATATAAGCGCTGATTTTCTTTAGCATTTTCAAAATTCATTGATAGTGCAAAGATATGTTTTTTTTGAGAGTAAACTTATTCCTTAGGTTTAAAAATATTATATCAAAAAACAAAGCATTCATATCAAATAAATATATTGTATGAAACTTGGATACGTTATTTTTGTAAGCTGAAATTTTAATGAAAAATTAATACAAAAACAATTATAATTTATTACACATGAAAAAAGAACAAATTCAGCAATCGTTCGAGATTGCAAAAGCACGCTATGCCGAAGTTGGCGTTGATGTACATAGAGCTATGAATGAGTTAGATAAACTCCCTATCTCGCTCCATTGTTGGCAAGCCGATGATGTTACTGGTTTTGAAAATCCTGACGGAATACTAACTGGAGGTATTCAAACAACTGGAAATTACCCTGGAAAAGCACGGAATATTGCCGAGCTTAGAGCTGATATTGACAAAGCTATGGCGTTGATACCTGGAAATCATCGGGTAAATATTCATGCTTTTTATGGCGATTTTGGTGGACACTTTGTGGATCGCGACCAAATAGAACCCAAACATTTTCAGAGTTGGATTGATTGGGCAAAGGAGAAAAACTACAAACTTGATTTTAATTGCACCTGCTTCTCGCACGACAAGTCAGCTGATGGCTTAACGCTTTCGCATCCCGACCCCGAAATTCGCAAATTTTGGATAGAGCATGTGATTCGTAGTCGCAAAATAGCCGAGGAAATGGGACGCCAATTGGGCTCAAAATGTATGCACAATATCTGGATTCCTGATGGGTCGAAAGACATTACGGTGAACCGTTTGCAATACCGTAAAAATCTCAAAGAATCGTTGGATACGATTTTTGAATACAAAACGGATGATAATTTGATGCGTGATTGTATCGAGAGTAAACTCTTTGGTATTGGTGCTGAGAGCTATACAGTTGGTTCGCACGAATTTTATTTGGGCTATGGTGTTCGCAATAATGTTTTAGTTACCTTGGACGCCGGGCATTTTCACCCTACCGAATTGATTTCAGATAAAATTTCTTCTTTATTACTCTATTTACCCGAAGTAATGTTACACGTAACGCGAGGCATTCGTTGGGATAGCGATCATGTGGTTATTCTTAACGAAGAATTGCTTGCTATTGCACAAGAAATTGTTCGTGCCGATGCTGTTGATAAAGTTCATGTGGGCTTGGATTATTTTGATGCCTCTATAAATCGTATTGGCGCTTATGTGGTAGGTGTTCGTGCTACTCAAAAAGCTTTGATGCAGGCATTGCTCGAACCTTTGACCATGTTGCGAGCAATGGAAGCTAAGGGGCAAAAATTTGAACGTTTAGCCTTGTTGGAGGAAGCAAAATCTCTTCCTTGGAATGCTGTTTTCGATTATTATTGTATGCAAAAAGGGGTACTTGTTGGTCAGGATTATATTGCTGATATTCAAAAGTATGAAACAGATGTTACCTCCAAACGATAACCCAACATATTGAATATTATGAATGCACTATTAGGTATTTTATTTCATTCTATAGGTGGTTTTGCATCCGGAAGTTTTTACATGCCTTACAATAAAGTGAAAGGATGGGCATGGGAAAGCTTTTGGATTGTAGGTGGTTTGTTTTCGTGGCTCATTGTGCCTCCTTTAGCAGCATGGATAACCATACCCAATTTCACGGGTATTATTGCTGCAAGTTCCATGCAAATTCTTTTTATTACTTTTGTGATGGGATTATTCTGGGGCATTGGTGGCTTAACCTACGGCTTAGGGGTTCGCTATTTGGGTATGTCGTTGGGCAATTCTGTGGTTCTTGGCTTCTGTGCTGCTTTTGGAGCTATTGTTCCTTCTATTTATTACAGTATTGTTCCTACTGAAGGCAAGGTTTCGTTCACCGATATGATTTCTAATTCGGGAGGACAATTGGTCTTGCTTGGCGTTTTAGTGTGCTTGGTAGGTATTGCTATTTCGGGCAAAGCTGGTATGATGAAGGAAAATGAACTCACCGAAGATCAACAAAAAGCAAGTGTTGCTGAATTTAGTTTGGTAAAAGGATTGATAATTGCTGTCTTCTCTGGAATATTAAGCTCCTTTTTTAATTTTGGTATTGAAGCCGGAAAACCAATGGCAGAGGTTGCTAATGATGCTTGGAAGGCTATAAACCCAGGTCAGGGTGAGTTCTTGTACCAGAATAATGTTACCTACGTTGTTTTGTTGTGGGGTGGTTTGACTACCAATTTTATCTGGACAACCATTTTGAGTTTGAAGAATAAATCGTATCGTAATTTTACGGATAAAAAAACGCCTATTTCTAAAAATATTATCTTTTCGGCAATGGCAGGAACGGTTTGGTTTATGCAGTTTTTCTTTTATGGTATGGGCGAGAGTAAATTGGGTAATGGTGCAAGTTCATGGATTTTGCACATGTCCACCATTATTTTGACAGCCAATATGTGGGGCATTTATCGAAAAGAATGGTCTGGGGTGGCACCTAAAACCAAACGAACCATTACACTTGGTATTGCGATTATTATTTTTTCAGTGGTGCTGGTTGGAATAGGAAATTCAATGTAATAAATTGATTTTTTCTGATTAAGTTAATTTAGGGGATACGGTTTGTATCCTCTTTTTTTCTATTTTTGTAAAAAAAATCAATGCTATGGATAAAAAAGTAAATTATTTGGTAACTAATGAGGAAGATGAGCTTTGGGGATTAATTGTTACCACAGTAGGTCGGCAAGAAATAACGGCTAATGAAACTTATCCGCCGGCAACTCATCCTAAAGGCTATTATTTTCATGTAGATAAGGGACGCATTTTGAACGAATATCAATTACTGTATATTACGAATGGTCAGGGTGTGTTTACCTATGGTCAAAACAAACAATCGGAATTGATAACTGAGGGAAAAATGTTTTTTTTGATGCCTGGCGTTTGGCATACTTATCAACCAACCGAAAATTCGGGCTGGAATGAATATTGGATTGGTTTTAAAGGTAGTGTCATCGAAAATGTTGTTCGTGAAGGTTTTTTCTTAAATCGTTCGCCGGTATATAATATTGGCTTCAACGAACGCATCATCGATTTGTACTTTAAAGCCATTGAAATTGCAAATGAGGAGCGGGCTGGTTACCAGCAAGCTTTAGCCGGAATTGTAATGCATATATTAGGCTTGATGTATTACAGGGATAAGACACGGGGATTTGAAGATGAAGAATTGATTGGCAAAATAAATAAAGCAAAGGTGATGATGCGTGAGTCGGTTTACAAAAATATTTTATCCGAAGATATTTCAGCATCCTTAAACATCAGCTACTCTGGTTTTCGTAAAGCTTTTAAAGAGCTAACGGGTATTTCACCTAACAAATACATCATGGAGCTCAAACTGAGTGAAGTGAAATTACTGCTTTCTACTACTTCGCAATCGGTGAAGCAAATATCCTATTTGCTCAATTTTGAAAACCCAGAATATTTTCACGTTTTTTTTAAAAAACGAACTGGACTCACCCCTATGGAATATCGATCTTCTGCCGAAATAAAGGGATAATTCCTTAAATAGATGGCTCTATTAGCTATTTGCTCGTTTTTAAAGCAATAAAAAAAATCTCCAAATAACTTTCGTTATTCGGAGATTTTAATTTTAATTCTCTTTTGAGAAATTATGGGTCTTTTTTAATATACTTGTTGTTCCAAACGTTTGTAGCCCGTGTAGCGCCATTTAGCGTTTTCTTCGGCTGCTTTGAATAGCTCTTCGGCTTCAGCAGGGAACTGTTTCGTAAGCGAGGTGTAGCGAACTTCACCTTTCAAGAAATCCTGGAACAATTCCCATTGTGGTTCTTTAGAATCTACAACCATTGGGTTTTTGCCCTCAGCTTCCAAAGCTGGATTGTAACGATACAAATGCCAGTAACCGCATTTTACAGCTTTGTCTTGTTCTTCGTTGGCATGTCCCATGCCAGTAGTTAAACCATGGCTGATACAAGGCGAATATGCAATGATTAACGATGGTCCATCATAGGCTTCTGCTTCGCGAATGGCTTTCAGCGTTTGAGCTTGGTTAGCACCCATAGCTACTTGAGCTACATATACATATCCATAAGTTGTGGCTATCATACCCAAGTCTTTTTTACGCACTTTTTTGCCTGAGGCAGCAAATTTAGCAACGGCACCTACTGGTGTCGATTTCGACGATTGACCACCTGTGTTGGAATAAACCTCTGTATCCAATACTAAAATGTTTACGTTTTTACCCGAAGCAATTACGTGATCTAAACCACCAAAGCCAATATCATAAGCCCAGCCATCGCCACCGATAATCCATTGCGATTTCTTGATTAAGTATTGTGATAAATCGGCAATTTGAGCACATTTGTCGCACTTACGTTCGTTAACCAACGGAACGATTTTGGATGCCAATTCTTTTGTTATGTCGCTGCTGTTGCAGTTTTCTATCCATTCGCCAAATAATCCTTTCAATTCGTCAGAACAACAATCTTCGGCAATTGCTTCGGTCATTAATCGTTTCAGGCGCTCAGTCATTTGGTCGTTGGCAAATACCATTCCCAAGCCAAACTCAGCATTGTCCTCGAACAATGAATTTGCCCAAGCTGGTCCGCGACCTTCATCATTAGTTGTGTATGGAGTTGAAGGGGCTGATGCAGAGTAGATTGAGCTACAACCTGTTGCATTAGCTACCAATTGATGATCACCAAATAGTTGTGACACTAATTTAACGTAAGGTGTTTCTCCGCAACCGGCACAAGCACCTGAGAATTCAAACAGCGGTGTTGCAAATTGTGAGTTTTTCACGTTGGCTTTTGTGTCCACCAAATGTTGTTTGGTTTTTACATTGTCCACACAAAATTCCCAGTTTGTTTGATTTGCCATTTGCGATTCGATAGGCACCATTTTCAATGCTTTCCCGTTTTTATTGCCCGGGCAAACTTCAGCGCAGTTATCACAACCCAAACAGTCGAGTACATCCACTTGAATACGGAAGCTCATGTCGGCAAATTGTTTTCCATTGGCTTTCAGTGTGTCAGCTGCAAATGGAGCTTTGGAAGCCTCGTTGGTATCCAGTACAAACGGACGGATAGCAGCGTGAGGGCAAACGTAAGCACATTGATTACATTGGATACAATTATCTTTGTCCCATACAGGAACGAAAGCTGCCACTCCGCGTTTTTCAAATTTTGTAGTACCCTGATCCCAAGTGCCGTCTTCGCGACCCTTGAAAGCCGATACAGGTATGTCGTCGCCAGCTTGTGCGTTGACAGGTATGACGATGTTTTTAACCAAATCGGACATAGCAACATCCGAAATCAATTGATTTTCATCCGCCAAATTAGCCCACTCAGCAGGTACTTCAACTTGTACATATTCACCACCACGATCAACGGCAGCATAATTCATATTGATTACTTTTTCGCCTTTTTTACCATAAGATTTTACAATAGCGTATTTCATTTTTTCAACAGCCAATTTGTAAGGAATTACATTGGTTATTTTGAAAAATGTCGATTGCAAAATAGTGTTGGTACGATTTCCAAGTCCAATTTCCTGCGCAATATTGGTAGCGTTGATTATATATAAGGTTATATTATTGGCAGCCAAGTATTTTTTTACATTTATTGGAAGGTTTTTTTGAACTTCTTCAGGCGTCCAAACGGTATTCAACAAGAAAGTACCATTCTTTTTTAATCCTTTGGTAACGTCGTACAAACGTAAGTAAGCCTGCACATGGCATGCTACAAAGTCGGGGGTGGTTACCAAATAAGTAGAGCGTATTGGCGTGTCGCCAAAACGAAGGTGAGAACAAGTAAATCCACCTGACTTTTTAGAATCGTAGGCAAAATATGCTTGTGAGTATTTGTCGGTATTATCTCCGATAATTTTGATAGAGTTTTTGTTGGCACCCACTGTGCCATCAGCACCTAAACCGTAGAATTTAGCTTCGTAAGTGCCAGCACCTCCCATGGGTATTTCTTCGCCAAGGTGCAGTGAAGTGAATGTAACATCGTCCACAATACCTACGGTGAATTGGTTGCGAGGCATTGGCAATGCTAAGTTTTGATATACAGCCAACACTTGAGCCGGAGTGAAGTCTTTTGAAGATAATCCATAACGGCCACCAACTACCAAAGGTTGATTTTCGATGCCATACAATACATCTTTTACATCTAAATACAAAGGTTCGCCACCGGCACCAGGTTCTTTGGTACGGTCGAGTACACATACACGTTTCACTGTTTTTGGCATTACGGACAAGAAATGTTTGGCAGAGAAAGGACGGTACAAGTGAACGGAGATTAAACCTACTTTTTCGCCTTTAGCAGTCAGGTAATCAATACCTTCGCGAATGGCTTCGGTAGCGGAGCCCATTGCCACAACCATGCGCTCGGCGTCGGGTGCTCCATAGTAATCGAATAAACCATAGTTGCGACCGGTGATGGCGTTCAATTTAGTCAAATAATCTTCTACTATGCCAGGGATGGCATCGTAAAATGGATTACATGCTTCACGAGCCTGAAAATAAATGTCAGGATTTTGAGCGGTACCTCGTACAACTGGGTGTTCGGGGCTTAAGGCACGGTTGCGAAATTCTTGCAAAGCTTCTTTGTCCAATAAATTAATTACGGCATCGCTATCAATTTCTTCAATTTTCTGTATTTCGTGTGAGGTACGGAATCCGTCGAAAAAATGTACGAAAGGAACGCGCGATTTAATAGATGCTAAATGGGCAATTGCTGCCATATCCATTACTTCTTGCACCGAACCCGTTGCAAACATAGCGCAGCCAGTTTGGCGCACAGCCATTACATCCTGATGGTCGCCAAAAATTGAAAGAGCATGTGAAGCTAATGCACGAGCAGAAACGTGATAAACGCCCGGAAGCAATTCTCCGGCTACTTTATACATGTTTGGAATCATCAGCAACAAGCCTTGCGAAGCTGTGAAGGTCGAAGTCAATGCGCCAGCTTGTAACGAGCCGTGCATAGCAGCTGCAGCACCTGCTTCCGATTGCATTTCTTGCACTTGTACTTTTTCGCCGAACATGTTTTTACGTCCGGTTGCAGCCCATTCGTCCACATACTCAGCCATGGTGGACGATGGCGTGATAGGATAGATAGCGGCTACTTCGCTGAACATATAAGCGATATGTGCAGCAGCCTGATTCCCATCACAGGTTAAAAATTTTTTTGTTTTTGCCATTTTGTTTGAAAATTAGTTATTTTTGAGTTGTCATGTCGATTGTAGTTTTCTGAAGCCTCTTTAAGTGTTTGGAGTATTAATACAGAAAACCAAAAAGCCACAACGGAATTTCATTTTTTTGTCCCACGCGCTTATCGGCAACTGCATAAAACATTTTGCTCGAAAATTTATGTTTTGATTGGTTATCGCATTTAAAATGAAGTTGTTGGTCGATACAAAAATCTTGTTCATTTTTGCCAATATTCACTTTGTGTTTTGAACGGAGGCTGTTGTAAAAAAATGTTTTGTAAGCAGTGTCGTCGTTTTTTAATTCAGGAAAAACAGTGTGCATGATATTCGTATTTTGCACGTAAATCTGTTTTGGCTTTTTTGGAAATTCATCGCCTTGTGCATACAAAAGGTTAATAAGACGAGCATCTTTTAAATACTTTATATAGTTCATAATAGTAGCTCGCGAGGTTTCAATTTCGTTGCTAAGCTGACTTACATTTGGTCCAGCAGGTGCAGCTTCTATTAATAAATAAAGCAATTTACGGATTTTAGATAGGTATTTTAAATCTATTTGTTTTATTAGTAAAATATCCACTTCGAGCATCATGTTCATTGTTTTGAGCAAGTTTTCCGAAAAATCTCTTTTTTCCATATGAAATGGGTAATAACCATATTCCAAATAATTCGAAAAAAAATCGAGTGGATTTATCTTGTTCGAAATGCTTCGTGCTATATCTACATGGTTTTTAGTTAGTTGCTCTAACTTTATGACCTTAAATTCGTTGTTGGTATTGTGGTTCAAAAATTCACGAAATGAAAAACCGCGTAAGTTATATACTTGAATAATGTCATGCAAATCTGGATTGTCGTTTTTCAAACGCATCACGGATGAACCGGTAAATATTATTTTAAGGTTAGGAAAACGGTCGTAGCAGTTTCTTAATTCTTTCGACCAGTTTTCATATTTGAATGTTTGGTCTAAAAGCAACGTTTTTCCTCCTTGAGAGCTGAATTTTTCGGCAAACTCTTCTAACGTGTGTTGGGTAAAATAAAAATTGTTGAAGTTTACATACAAGCAGCAACGATTAATTCCAAAATGTTCTTTCGCATATTGAAGTAGAAATGTTGTTTTTCCTACACCGCGACTGCCCTTAATACCTATTAACCGATGCGACCAATCTATTTCGTCCATCAATTGACGGCGAATAGGGGATTGTACGTGCTCAATTAAATAATTATGGGTTTTATAGAACGACTCCATGCTTAAAAAATTTTTTGCAAAGATATATAAAACATTGCATTTTGCAATGTGGAGATGGCAAAATATTGTATTTATTATTCTTAAATTATTGCTTGTATAATAACATGTTGTAAAACATGTATTTTGACAATGACCAAACTTTAAATTAAAATATCTTTGCAACGCTATCAGCATAGTTCAGCACAGACAAATTAATATTAAAAAGTATTCTAAATTGCAGTTATTTTTATGGAAAAAACACAAAAATTATCTTTATTAAGAGGCACAGACGGCACTAATTATTTAATTCCCTTTATTTTGGTAACCTCTTTGTTCTTTTTTTGGGGATTAGCTAATAATATGACGGATACACTCTTATCTGCATTCAAAAACATACTTGAAATGACTGATTTTCAGACATCTTTCATTCAAATGGCATTTTATGGCTCGTATGCTTGTTTTGCACTTCCTGCTGCATTTTTAATTCGCAAATATACTTTTAAAGTAGGAATTATTGTAGGGCTGGCACTTTATGCGCTGGGAACATTTTTGTTTTATCCTGCTGGTCAGGCTAGTTCGTATTCGTTTTACTTATTTGCAATTTATATTTTGGCAGGTGGCTGCTCGATACTCGAAACTACCGCTAATCCATATATTCTTTCGATGGGAAGACCTGAAAATGCTACATTGCGTTTGAATTTTGCACAAGCTTTTAATCCAATTGGTTCTATTTCGGGTATAATTTTGAGCCAGGTTTTTATATTATCACATTTGAGTAGCAATAAAAGCGCGATGAACGACACCCAATTGCAAGCAGCACAATCCACCGAAATGTCAGCTGTTACATTAACCTACATGGGAGTTGGCGTTGTATTATTGGCATTATTAATCGTAATCTTATTGTATAAAAAAATGCCGGCCAACAAAGATACTACCGGCGATAGTTTCGGACACACTTTACGACGTTTAGTGAAGCGCCGTCATTATTCATGGGGAGTTGTAGCTCAATTCTTCTATGTGGGTGCTCAAATTGGTGTTTGGTCGTACACTATACGATATGTAATGAAGTCGTTGGGTTTGGTAGATGTTGTAACCGACAATATTATACCCGAGCAAGTAACTTTATTTATTAAGAATCACACATTTTGGAGCAATATTTGGCAATTTGATGCTACTACAACTGCCGAAAATATTGGCAATTCGTTTTATTTGACTTCCTTGATTTTATTCATGGTGTCGCGTTTTATTTTTACTGCATTAATGCGTTACATGCGTCCGGGGATTTTATTGGCTGTAGCTGCAACCGGAGCTATTGCAGCATCATTGGTGGCAATTTTTGCAACCGGAATGACAGGAGTAATAGGCTTGGTAATGATTTCGTTCTTTATGTCGCTCATGTTCCCTACTATTTATGGTATTGCGCTCGAAGGCATGACCGAAGGCGAATCGAAAGTGGGCGGTTCATTCCTTGTAATGGCAATTTTGGGTGGCGCACTATTAACAACCGGACAAGGATTTTTATCGACCACATTTAATAGTATTAATGGATCGTATTGGATTCCTTTGGCTTGTTTTGTAATTGTAGGCACTTATGGTTTATTTGCCAACAAAGACGAAAAGACAAAACATTTTGCATAAATCTGAATAATGACAATAAAATATACAAACGCCACATCAAAAATTAAAACCTTGATTGATAGCATAAACGATGCTGTAATGCGGAAGGACTTACGTGTGGGAGATAATTTATTGTCGATAAACGAAGCAAGTACAAAATACAAAGTATCGCGTGATACGGTTTTTAAGGCATACAACGAACTGAAACGGTTAGGCGTAATCGATTCGACACCGCAAAAAGGCTATTTTGTGAAAGGAGAAGTAAATAGAGTTTTACTTTTATTGGATACATACTCACCTTTTAAAAAGGATTTGTATCATCGGTTTGCAGATAATATACCTGATAATTATAAAGTTGACTTGATATTTCATCAATACAACGAACATTTATTTGAAACAATCATTGGCGAAAGTATTGGAAAATACAGCATGTATGTGGTGATGAATTTCTCGAACGACAAGTTTTCGGAAACATTGAAATTAATTCCTGCAGGCAAATTATTGTTGCTCGATTTTGGTGATTTTGAAAAGTCCGATTTCTCGTTTATTTGTCAGGATTTTAATCAAGCATTGTACGATTCGTTGAAAAATGGAATTGAAGCCATTCGGAAATTCAGAAAGTTAGTATTCGTTTTTCCGGAGGACTTACGACATCCAATTTCTTCTATTCAATATTTCAAACAATTTTGTGCCGATTTTGAATTTGAATATCAGATAGATAGAAAAAAAACGGAGTGGAGAGGTGTTGAAAATGGTTGTTTATACCTGTGTATTACAACCGAAGATATGGTGAAAATTGTAAAAGATGCGAATCAGTCTGGCTGCAAACTCGGAAACGAAATTGGTTTGATAGCCTATAACGACGATCCTGTTTTGGAAATAATTCAAAATGGCATTTCGTCTATCAGCATTGATTTTGGACTAATGGGCGAAAAAGCAGCACAATTTGTAAAAACAAAAAATCCGATTCAGGAATATTTGCCTACAAAATTGATAGTGAGAGGGTCGATATAATTATGAATTAAGAATTATGAATTAAGAATTAAGAATTGAGAGTGTTTAGAGTTTTGAAAAAAATATTTTTTTTACATAATTTCAGCACAGTTCAGCACATTAAAATATAAATTAACA
>MNZK01000044.1:37422-42109 GCA_001873635.1 Porphyromonadaceae bacterium CG2_30_38_12
AAACAGTATCGGCTGCACAAATCAGAAAAGAAAAGACAGGTCGTCTGCAAGGCGATAATCCAAAAATTGGTATTCGTCCTACCATTGATGCCCGCCAAGGTGGTGTACGCGAATCGCTTGAAAATCAAACCATGAAAATGGCTTTGAATTTATCCAATTTCTTGAGTTCAAATCTAAAATACAGCGATGGTACGCCTGTAGAATGTGTGATGGCAGACACAACTATTGGTCGTGTGGACGAAGCAGCCGCTTGTGCCGAAAAATTCAAAAAAGAAGGCGTAAGTGTTACTATTACCGTAACGCCATGTTGGTGTTACGGCAGCGAAACCATTGATATGGATCCACACACTATCAAAGCCGTGTGGGGTTTCAATGGTACAGAACGTCCGGGAGCTGTGTATTTAGCAGCGGCATTGGCAGGTCATAATCAAAAAGGGCTGCCTGCTTTTGGCATTTATGGGCGTGATGTGCAAGATGGTGGCGACAATACCATTCCTGCCGATGTGCAAGAAAAACTGTTGCGTTTTGCCAAAGCTGGCATTGCTGCTGCAACAATGAAAGGAAAATCATACCTTTCAATTGGTTCTGTATCAATGGGAATTGCCGGATCTATTGTGAACGCTGACTTCTTTCAGGAGTATCTCGGCATGCGTAACGAATATGTGGATATGAGCGAGATTTTTCGTCGTGAAAAATTAGGGATTTACGACCCTGCGGAATTTAAAATAGCAATGGAGTGGACGGAAAAAAATTGCAAAGCTAACGAAGGCGAAAATACAAACCCACCTCACGCAACTAAAACGCTCGAAGTGTTGGATCAAGAATGGGAATTTGTTGTAAAAATGACTTTGATTATTCGCGATTTGATGATAGGAAACCCGAAACTTCGCGAGCTTGGTTTTGCTGAAGAAGCCTTGGGACACAATGCCATAGCTTCTGGTTTCCAAGGACAGCGACAATGGACAGATTTTATGCCAAATGGCGACTTCTCGGAAGCTATTCTGAATACTTCATTCGACTGGAATGGGATTCGCGAAGCGTTTGTAGTGGCTACCGAAAACGACTCGTTGAACGGCGTAGCCATGTTGTTTGGGAAATTATTGACGAATACTGCTCAGGTTTTTGCTGATGTGCGTACCTATTGGAGTCCGGCAGCTGTTGAACGTGTTACTGGCTATAAATTAGAAGGATTGGCTGCAAACGGGCTGATTCACTTAATCAATTCAGGCTCAGCTTCGTTAGACGGTAGTGGGCAAATGACTACGGATGGTGAGCCGGCTATGAAACCATTTTGGAAAATTACCGAAGAAGATGTTCAAAAAACATTGGATGCAACAACCTGGTATCCTGCCGAATGTGAATACTTCCGTGGTGGGGGCTATTCGTCGAACTTTCTCACAAAAGGAGGAATGCCTGTAACGATGGCTCGTATCAATTTGATTAAAGGCTTAGGACCTGTGTTGCAGTTAGCCGAAGGTTGGACAGTAGAAATTCCGGCTGAAGTGCATAAAACACTCGATGATCGTACCAACAAAACCTGGCCAACTACTTGGTTTGCTCCTCGTTTGACTGGCGAAGGTAATTTTGCTGATGTTTATTCGGTGATGAATAATTGGGGTGCTAACCACGGTGCATTTAGTTTCGGACATATTGGTGCTGACCTGATTACATTGGCTTCGGTTTTGCGAATCCCGGTTTGTATGCACAATGTACCTGCTGATAAAATTTTCCGTCCGAGTGCTTGGGCAGCTTATGGAATGAATGCCGAAGGAGCCGATTATCGTGCCTGTCAGACTTACGGACCGATTTATAAATAGATAAAAGCGTAAAGAATAAAGCGCAAAGATAAAAAGACTACCCCCAATCCCGTTTGAGTAATTCTGTTTTACCGCAACTTTTACAGAATAGTATAACATCCCATTGCGGGATTGGGGGTTTATCAAAAAATAAAGTTATAAAGTCAATTATTACAATTTGGGTTGTTGTAAATATTAATATCTTTGCAGCAACTTTAAAAGTGTACAAATGAAAAACAAATCATTCTTAGCGTTCGATCTTGGAGCAACAAGCGGACGTTCTATACTTGGGAGTCTCGAAAATGGTCGTCTTCTAATGAAAGAGTTGACTCGTTTTCCGAATCAAATGCTTCAAATAGGCAATCATTTTCATTGGAACATATATGCGTTGTTTGAGCATTTAAAAGTAGGCTTAGCAGCTGCCAAAGCCGAAGGCGTTGAAATAAGCTCGATTGGTATTGATACTTGGGGAGTTGATTTTGCTCTTATTGCCAATGATGGTTCTATTCTTGGTGTGCCTTATGCTTACCGCGACCCACACACAGTTGGTGCACCCGAAAAATTCTTCGAAATCGTTTCGCGCGAAAAAGTTTATGACCTTACCGGCATTCAGATAATGAATTTCAACAGCTTGTACCAACTTTTTGCTTTAGCGCAAGCCAATAATTCATTGCTCAAAGCCACTAAAGAAATTTTATTTATGCCCGATGCATTGGCGTATATGCTAACAGGTAACAAAGTAGTAGAATATACTATTGCTTCAACCTCACAAATTTTAAATCCACGTACCAAAAAGTTTGAAAACGAATTGCTCGAAAAAGCTGGCGTATTGCCATCTATTTTAGGTAAGATTGTGATGCCAGGTCATGTTATCGGTACATTGCGCGACGACATTGCCGAAGAAAGTGAATTAGGCAAAATAAAAGTTGTAGCTGTTGCCGGTCACGATACGGGTGCGGCAGTTGCGGCTGTGCCTGCTGCCAACGAAAATTTTGCTTACCTTAGCTCCGGTACTTGGTCGCTGATGGGTATTGAAGTGAACGATGCCATCATTAATGAAACAACTTCGGCACTGAACTTCACCAACGAAGGAGGCGTGGAAGGCACAACACGTTTTTTGAAAAATATTACCGGCATGTGGTTGCTCGAACAATGCCTCAAAGAGTGGAAAAAAGAAGGAATATCCTATGCCTACGAAAAATTGGTACTTATGGCTGATACTGTCCCGGCATTTCAATCGATGGTTGATACCGACGATAGTTCGTTTGCAAATCCGGCAAGTATGACTGCTGCCATAGTAGAATATTGTAATGCAACAAGACAAACAGCGCCTTCGAGTCATGCCGAATTTGTTCGGTGTATTTTTGAAAGTCTTGCGTTTAAATACAAATACGTGTTGGGCTTGTTGAAAAATTTAGCGCCATTCCCAATAGAGAAATTACATGTTATTGGTGGTGGCTCAAAAAATCCGTTGTTAAATCAATGGACAGCCAACTCCCTCGGAATTCCAGTTGTTGCGGGACCTTCGGAAGCAACTGCCATCGGCAATATTATGATTCAAGCCAAAGCGGCTGGCTGTGTTGATTCGTTGCATGAAATGCGCAAAATTATTGGCGAATCTGTTCAGTTGGACGAATTCAAGCCTGAGAGTACAGAAGAATGGGCAAAAGCTTATCAGAGATTTTTGACTGTAACAGGTCTTTAAATTAACCACTAACCACTAAAGGGGAATTGAGTTATTAGGAAATTGTAAATGAATAAATTGTAAATAAATAAAATGGCTACAGTTATTATTTTGCCCAAACAGGGTCAGTCGGTTGAAAGTTGTATCATCACCGAAATAAAAAAGAAAAAAGGTGATACAGTAAAAAAAGGCGATGTTTTGTTTGCCTACGAAACAGATAAAGCATCGTTTGAAGAAGAGTCACCCATCGATGGTGTTATTTTGGAGTGTTTTTACAACGATGGCGATGAAGTGCCAGTATTGTTGGATATGATGGTAGTCGGTCAACCAGGTGATGATTATGCAGGATTACTTCAATCAGGAGTAAGTGGTAAGGAGCAAGAAGCAGGTATTGAACCTGCCAAAACTGAGGAGCCTGTAAAAACTGAAGTTGCTGCAACGGTAGAACTTAAAACTCAAAACTCAGAACTCAAAACTCAGAACGCTTCTTTTGTTTCTCCTCGTGCTAAAAACCTTGCTGCCACCGAAGCCATTGATGCTTTGCAATTAGCAGGTTCGGGACCCAACGGTCGTGTGATTGAGAAAGACGTGAAAGCAGCTCTCGAAAATCGTCCGAAATTAACTCCATTGGCAAAAGTAATTGCAGCCGAAGAAGGCTTGCAACTACAAGGAGCTGGCACCGGTTTGGCAGGAACTGCAAAAGCTGCCGACTTGTTGCCACCACCAGTAAACACAGTTTATGGTGTGGATTATACCGATCAAAAACTGTCGAACATGCGCAAACTCATTGCAAAGGCAATGCACGCTTCTCTGCAAAACTCAGCGCAACTTACTCATCATTTGGGTGCCGATGCACGCAATATTCAGAATCTCCGCAAAAAAGCAAAAAAAGCATTCGAAGCCGGAACACTGTCAGCTAACCTGACTATCAACGATTTTGTGTGTTTTGCAGTGATTAAAGCCTTAAAAAAATTCCCTAACGTAAATTCTCATTTCTTAGGCGAAAGCATGCGTTTGTTCAACAAAGTGCATCTTGGTTTAGCTGTGGATACCGAACGTGGCTTGATGGTTCCATCGGTACGTAATGCTGACGATCTTTCGATAATTGGCTTGTCGAACCAATTCAAAGAAGTGGCTGCCAATTGTAAAAAAGGCTCTGTTTCGCCCGAATTATTAGCAGCCGAAGCAGCTACTTTTACTGTCTCGA
>MNZK01000026.1 GCA_001873635.1 Porphyromonadaceae bacterium CG2_30_38_12
TAATGATTGTAAATGATACGAGTAATTATTATCCAACGCAACAAAACCTAAAGATTGTCGTCCCCAACTACCTGTTCCCGATTCAGGTGGTTTACTTTGAAATGTTCCATCTGCTTTATATACAACTACATTTGCACCTCCTTCTTCCCAAGGGCAGGAAGTGGCAACGGTTCCATTGGGCAGTACAGCAAGGGAAGTAATGGTGTGAGGAATATGTGTTGCGCCATTACCACCATCGTTTAATATCCAAGAGGTAGTGTACGAGTTTTGCCAAGAGCGACTCACACAAGGATCTTGTGCATTTACGATATTCAGAAAAAAGAACATCAAAATAATGGAAAATAAATTGTTTGTTTTCATGATATTTAATTATTGGTTATCGGGTGTTGCACCCGACGAATGAAATTTTAATTATTTGAGGTTTTATTTATCAACTATTTCAATACGTTTAAAAAATATTATTAATGTCACTTGGTATTGATAGCTATCGGCATCGCACATAAACATTGCCTTGTGCGTCAAAGCTAATTTGACGTACTCGATTCATCTGATTTTTTGTTGAATTATTATATCCGCTGTAAATATAAGAAGTAGAACTGGAAGTAGAAAAAACGAACTGTATACTGGCAGCAATTAGGAAGTAATATTCCTGCAAAATGGGTTGCCATTTTAATGACAACCTAACATTAATCAAGTTTATCAATAGTTGATAGTTTGAAGTATTTAAACGCTCATTATCAGAAATATTTTCTGATAAATGATGCATCATTCGTTTCCCGAATTGCAGTGTTTTGTCAAGCATTAGCTTTAGATTTGAATGCTGTTTTATCGCCCTCTATAAAAGATACACATTTCAACTTGAAAACGTTTAGGCAAAATCTACCTTTTTTTATTTTTCTTCAAAAAAGAGGAACGTATGAATTTATACATCACTTTATAGAACTATAGAGCAAAGAGCAAAGATTTAATATGTAGTAAGTAAAGAAACTCTGTAAGAGTTTCCCCGTCGAGGAATATGTTTTTGGGCAACCTCGCTGAGGTTGTAACTTTTCTTGCATTCTCATCCCCCAAATAAATTTGGGGGTTATGCACAGGCAATCCCTATGGGATTGGATGTTAATTAATGGGTAATTATAATATAAACTAATTTCAAGCAAGTACTTATGTTTTAATCATGACTCCCAACCAATATGTTGCATTTATAGCAAATTACTTGTTTTGAAGTAACTGAAGCGTGTAACTAAATTCAGTATCATCTGACCAAATTTGATATTTCTCCAACGGACGTGGGCCACATCCGTTGGAACCAACGCCAAGAGTTTTGGTTGATAATGTGAAAACAGTAGCCGTGCTTGCCGGCAAATCAATTTTGTAATCTACAGGATTCATCTGTTCGTCAGTATGAGTTAAAGCTGAGATTTGCATCCGGTTTTTATCGGTTTTTACTAACAAAGTTGGAAGGTCTTTTCCACTTAACTGAGCCCAACGTACATCTTCGTGATTACCGTGTTCCATAGGTTTTTCATATTGATATTGGTCGTTTACGCTCAGCTGATAAACACCTACATCGGAACCACTTTTTCGATCAGCGTAATTTTCCGATGGACCGCGACCGAAATAAGTCATTTGGTCCAGTTTTTTATTAAACAAAAAACGCACTCCAACACGTGCAAGATTAATTCGCGGACCTACAAACTCCACTTTGGTATTTACTTTTACCGAGCCATCACCATTCACTAAGTAAGTAGTTGTTTGTTTAGCAGTAAAACCTTCATTTCCTTCAGCATTTACGAAAGTTGAAATTTTTGCAGAATACTTATCCGTCGACTCCACCTTCATATCTATCAATGAGTATTTTAGCTTATTTAATCCATAGCGTTCCCATTGATTGTATGCCCATATATCGTCGGTACGATGAGCAGCCCTCCAAAGTAAAAGTTTTGGTGATCCTTCCTCTGACAGCAGATTCACTCCATCTTTGTTTAATTGGCTTATCAGCCCTGTTTTTTTATCAAATAAAACACTAAAACCGTTTCCTGAAACTTTAGTTGATTGAACATCCTGAGTAACCTCAACTATCTGTTTAACTTGCGATACAACAATTGGAGCATTGTTAATAGGCAGTTCAAATTGTTCCGAAGCCACTTCAAATCCTTTCTCAGCCCACAAGCTTTTCTCCTTTAGAGTATATGAAACCCGTAGAAAATATTCAGCACCCGGTTTTGAGTTCATTACTTTACAAGGAACATTTAATTTGACTTCATTCAAAGCACCAATCAGTGGCAGAACCAACATCCCTTTTTCAATTTCTTTTCCATCTTGGGATAAGCTCCACCAGGCGTCGAAACCGGCAAGAGAAATAAACTGGAATTTATTTTTTATTTTTATCATTTTTGAGACTGGATCAATTAATTCTGTATTAATCCATTGAAATGATTTTTTCATTTCGGGATAGTGAGGTTTTGTTTGTACTCCTTCGGTAGTTCTATCAAAAGAAACTACACCTTTGTGAATAAAGTACTTATCGTTAGGATAATCTCCAAATCCACCACCAAAAGCTAATATTGGATGATTGGGGTTGCGATTATTCCACAAAGCCTGATCCTGAAATTCCCATATCGCACCGCCCAATATTTCAGGATTGCTGTCAATAACTTCCGAGTATTCCGATAGCGAACCCATTGAATTGAACATTGCATGTGCAAACTCACAGATGTAGAACGGCTTACTCAATTCTTCATTTTGGGCAATGGCAGCAAACTCATCAGGAGTTCCGTACATTTTTCCATCAAAATCCGAAGGGTTATTTTTCCCAATCCCAAAGCCCTGATAATGAATAAACCGACTTGGGTCAATGGTTTTAATAGTGTCCATAGCTGCCCTCAAATTTGAACCGCCAGAACCAAATTCGTTACCGAGTGACCATATAATAACTGAAGGGTGGTTTTTGAAATTTTCGACATTTGCTACATTGCGGTCAATTATAGCTGACCTCATGGTGGGTTCCTCGTTGAACCGATTCATGTATCCGTGGCTCTCCACATTGGCTTCAGCAACCAGCCAAATACCATATTCGTCACATAACTCGTACCAGCGTGGATCGTCGGAATAATGACAGGTGCGGACATGGTTGCAATTTCCTTGTTTTATAACTTCAATATCGCGAATCATTTGTTTCTCGGTAATGGCATGTCCCACATCCGACCAGTGTTCGTGACGGTTTACTCCTTTTAATTTAATGGGTACACCATTTACAGTGAAACTCCTACCTTTAATTTCTATCTTTCTGAATCCTATTTTTGAAGAAATAATTTCTCCTTCCGAAGAAATCAAAACTATGGTATACAAATCTGGTGTTTCGGCAGTCCATTTGGCTGGGTTGGAAACAGGAAACTTTATTGTCAATTGTTCTTCCTGGTCAGAAAATAATGTTTTCCCTGTAACATTTCCTTTCGCAATTTCTTTGCCTGATTTATCGTAAAGTGTTGCTGAAAGTGTTTGCGCTTTTACAGCTTTATCACCGTAGTTTTTGATTTTTGCCAACACTGCTACGGAAACATCTCTATAGTTTTTGTCCATATCCTGTTTTGCGAAAAAGTCCCGAATATGCACCTGTGGAGCACTCCAAAGGGTAACGTTACGGAAAATCCCATGCAAACGAAACATATCCTGATCTTCGAGCCAAGTACCGGAACTGTATTGATAAACCTCTACGGCCACTACATTTTTGCCGGGTTTTATATAATTGGTCAAATCAAATTCGGCTGCATTCCGACTGTTTACGCTAAATCCCGTTTTCTGACCATTTACCCATAAGAAAAAAGCACAATCGACACCATCGAATGTAATAAATACCCGACGACCGTTCCAATCGGAGGGAATTTCAAAATCACGGCGATAACTTCCCACCGGATTACGTTCCTTATAAGCAGTATATTTCTCATCCGGCTCACTCATTACGTGAGGAAAATCCATTTTTATGGTATAACCAAAATTTCTGTAAATAGGGGTTCCATAACCTTGCACTTCCCAGTTTGACGGTACAGGAATTTCTTTCCAACCCGACACATCGAAATCGGTTTTGTAAAAATCAATCGGACGGTTTTCAGGACTCGGCACCCAATTAAACTTCCACAGACCATTTAAACTCCTAGCATAACTTGAAGCATGACGGTTGGCTACTAATGCCTCCTTTAAGTCGAGATAAGGCATGAGAGTGGCATGATAGGGTTCTTTGTTGATTCCCAAACATTCCGGATTTTCAATCTCAGCAGGATAATCAATACCAACTTTCAATTGATTTTGAGCTGTCCCTGAAATCGTATTCATTACAAAATAAATTCCAAAAAGTAATGATAATATAGCAAGCTGTTGTTTTTTCATTCGTTTTTATTTTTCAGTTTAAACACATCATTTTCATTAAAATTATCGAGCAAGGGCTGAAGAGAAATTACATTATCCGTAAGAGGTTTGGCCACAGTTACAGCCATTATTTTTATATTATTATTACCGGGTAATGTTAGGGTCTTAGCTCCAGCAGGTATTGAAATTTCATATTTATACAAATAACAATATTGATACGCTATATTTCTCATCGGATATGCCTCGTGAATATGTGATGCAAACCAGGCAATATTATCAGTTTTCACATAAGGTAATTCCATAATTTCAACTTTGTTTTGATCCTGGCTTAAAATGCGATTGTAAAATTGTCCTATATTACCGTTCCTTTTTTGGATTTGGAGTGTTGTAGATTGTCCATCAACAGTAAAAATGCCTTGTGTGTTTTCGCCTGCCGCTGCCAGCAAATAGAGTTTTGTGTAATTTTTCTGTGGCAATGTAATGGTCTGTGCTGCACATTCAAGGGTATTATTCACAAAATCGGCATTATCTTCTATCTTGAAATAAACATCTTCACTCTCAATTATATTCGGCAATAATTCAGCAGGAAACGATTTATTATAAACAAATTGTCCATCGTTTCTATTCTCGTCCGAACTGATAACATCCGCATTAAAAGGAAGTTCTACACTTCCCTGAATTATAGGAACTTTATCATTACTGTGAGATGCTAGTTTTACAGCAAAACTCCGGATTGTGTAATGTGTCAAATCGAATTTTAACGCGTTTTTCTCCGATTTATAAGTTCCAATTTTCATCTCCTGCCCGTTTACTTCATAAACATCCTGAATATTAGTTGGAAATGTAAGTTTTATGTTTTTCAAATCTTTTCCGGAAAGTTCATTCAATCGAACCAGATAATAATCAGAGTGCTCCATTTTTTTGAATGCCATCAAACCTACCTGCGGATTATTAATAGATATCATAGAAAACGATTGACCCAATTCGCCACTATGTTTTGGCGATTCGAAAGCCAAAAGCGGTTGATTGAAAAACTTTGCCTGCCATGGCGATTCAGCGGTTCTCCAATCGCCGGAATGACCGTAAACAGCATATTTCATGTCATGAATCCCCCAGTCCTGTGTGCTTTGATAAGTCAGCCAGTCCCAGCCGTCTTTACCTATTTTGGGGGTGTACAGCAAGGTAAGCCTCAAGGTGTTGTTGTCTGGTTTATCGGAACCATATTTGCAATCTTCGAGAATTGAAACGCCATATTTACCCGATTTATCAGACAGGTCAAACCATTCTTTGGATGGGACTTCAAACTTATTTTCGTTATTATTTCCTCTCAAAATGGTACCAACACCTAAGTTATAGGTTGCATTTTCGTTGGAAACTGCCAATGGGAAAGACGCTTTAAGACTAACTTCACGTGATTGCCAATCAATTTTACTCGTCACTTCCAACCTTTTTCCGGCTTCACCAGCCGACAAACTGAAAAGCTGTGTGATTTCTGAGTTAAGCCCCTTCCGTTTTACTTCCAGCGTAACCCTAACCAGACCTTGTTCTACAACAATTAGTTGGGCATCCTTATCCATAAAATCGATGGGTGGTTTTTGGCGGTCTTTCCAGTCCATATTCCATGCCGGATATTCCGTTGGTTGTTCTTGTTGAAATTCAAGTCGTGCCGGCTTCGAAAAAATTTCTTTCGATGCTTTTTTATCCCACATACTCAAGACATCTCCATTGTCGGCAAATTTTACTTTGTAATACTCATTTTCTAATGAACGATTTGAAGCCGAAAGTTTAGACAGCTGCTTTTCATTGTCAATTTCCCGTATATCATAAACAGCAAATCCCAACGAAGAAACCTGAGCTAAAAATATAATTTTCAACGAATTATTATTTTTCGAAACAATTTGTGAAGGAGTTTCCTTTCCGTTTTTATCAAATACAGCAATGGAAGTTGGAAGTGTTTCATAATTCAATTCGGCAGTCACCACGTCTTCGCGCGATTTTGCCACAGGATTATAAACAACAATTGCTTTGCCTTGAACCTGTGTATTTAACTTTGACGAAACTGCACTTACACCATGTTTCAGAGCTTCAGCAAAACCATTTGCTGCTATAAATTCATCGTTCCAAGCATATTCATACGCTTTCGGTATGCTTGTTCCGGGCAAGATGTCGTGCATATGACTGCCTAAAACCAAATTCCAAGCGTTGTTAAGTTTATTGTGCGGATAATTTGTTCCGACCAACCAGTTTGCCATTACCGATGCTGCTTCAGCGGAATGAGCGAGTAATTCATTCTTGCGGTTTATCCGTTTCATATAAGCCTGCGAAGTCATTGAACCTGCGCTGTGTTCAATCAATAACAAATCACCAGAATAAACAGGAAGTTTTTTTTCTGATTTCTGGTGTAATATCTTTATACATTTGATCGGACGAAGTGAGTAAAACTTTGAAATTACTGTCCTTGTTTCGTAAACTGGCTTCAACGTTTTTAATGTCTTTTGCACGTGGTGAACCGCCTTTATCGCCAACACAATAATATCTGTAATCAAAGGCATAGCCTGATTTTTTCTGATTCTCATTGAGTCTTTCAATCCATTTTGGATTTTTATCAAGCCTTGTTTCAATACTACCAGTATAATCGGTAGCATTAAGTGCTGCAATAACTCCCTTGCCATCAGGTCCATTCCAAACACCAACATTAAAGGGAATTTCGACAGCCGATCGCCATGTCAGTTTTTGCGTAGAGAAGCCAAGTATGCCACAATGGTTGAAAACAGATGGCAAATTGCACAAAAAACCAAAGCAATCGGGCAACATATAATCCAAACTTTCTTTTCCAAATTCTTTACGAAAAAAGTCGTTTCCATACAAAATCTGGCGAATTAGTGATTCCGAGGATGAAATATTCACTTCACCTTCGTCGACAGAGGAACCGGATACATACCAGCGTCCTTGTTTGACATATTCCTGTACTTTTATAAACAATTCAGGATAATATTCTTTCATCATTTGGTACCTACGCGAACCGGTAAAATTAAATACATAGTCGGGATATTTCTCAAACAAACTGAAATTCTCGGTCATTGTTTTCGGAATAAATTCGTTAATGGTGGTCGGATAATCCCAGTTCCATTCTGTATCTATATGTGCATAACCCACTGTGTAGAGCAAACGATCTTTTGCAATTTCATACTTTTCGGTTTTATGCAACGATTGTGCGTTAGAAAACTGAAAGAGAAATGAGAATAAAATGATTTGAATAATTCTTGTCCTTTTCATTGTGTAAAAAAAATGGATGTTTAAAGATAATATATCGTTGAAAATTAATTGTTACTTTCTCGAGATTGATACAAAAATGTAACTTAATACAAGCAACTACAGTTATAATTTTATTCCGTAAATGGTTTTATGCGACTTATAAAATGTATTTTGATTGGTTGTATTTGGTATTTATTCATAACACCTGTTGCCGTACAGCCCACACCAGTTGTTAGATAATCGAAATTGAAAGTGAGTGCATCCGACTTTTTTAACTGATAGGTGTATTTTGCTTTCGACATATTTTCGGTTGTATAATTGTAGCAATTAAAGTTAAAATATCTCTCTGACGAGAATTCAATTCCGGCACCTTCGCTATCGCTTAATTTTACCCAGCTATTATCAGTACGTAATCCACAATCTTGCGGTAACAAGTAAGACATAAACATCTCGTCAACAGTTGTTTTGTAGCGACCAAATCGATATCCTGATTTACGGTCGGGGTAGTTTTCTTCGGGTCCACGACCAAACCATTCCACCTTTTGCAATCTTTTGTCGAACGACCAAGTTGTACCAATTCGTGGTAACGACATGGGCATTTTTCCATTTGGTGTGATGGTGTGTGTTAATGTTATTTCAGCATCTGGAGCTATGCTGTATATCATTTGGTTCTCGAAACCTCCATTTTCCTGATTGCCGTGTAGTACCAACTCATCTACTTTAACTACCACATTATTTCCGCATTTTTCTACTTCAAACCTTGCAGGCTTATATCTCATTTTGTCCAAACCAATGCTATACCAAGCTGTTGCGACTCGTGATCCATAACCCTCGTTTTTAGGATACACATTCACCGAATTGACAGTCCACTCGTCTAGTTCATTTGCCAATGGCGCGCGCCAAACGTTCAGTTTTGGTGCTTGTTTAAGCAATTCCTTGCCTTCGAATAGCATCGATAGCAATTTTCCATTCTTTTTGTCAAATGTATAAACGAAGTTTTTACCCTTAATTTGAATTTTATCAGCCAAATCAGTCCATTGCAAAGTATTGCTGTTGTTTGCCGGAACTTTATTTATTGCGGGAACAACCCACGGCAATTGCATTTGATCCCAAGCAATTTCATACCCCTTCTCAGCCCAACATTCGGCTGCTTTTAAATGAAAACTCAATGTAAGAAAGTAGTTTGCACCAGCTTTGAGTGCGGGCTTTTGTATGGGAAGTTGAATCGTTTCTTTTTCTTGGGGTTCAACTGCTGCATTGAATGTGCCCGATGCAATGCTTATTCCATTTTCTTCTAAGTTCCATTTTGCTTGATAATTAGTTGTATTGCTAAAAAACTGACGGTTGTAAACTTCAATCAGCATTTGTTCTGCATCGCTCCAACGCACTGTAATAGGTTGCGCCGTTTTTTTGATTTGCCACATTTCGGGTTCTGGTCGGCGGTCGGGCCAAATGCTTCCATACGTTCTTGCGCCAATACCATAACTAAAAAACTCACCTTCGTTAAGCTCTTGTTCAAAATCGAGCCATAAGGCTGCTTTTCTCTTCAATTCAACTGTTGGTTTTGTTAAACTACTACTATCTATAACCTTATCAAAAATAGCCACTTTGTCGATTATAGCATCGCACAAATAGTTTGTGGTGTTTTGCCCATGTGTTTCGGCATTTTTACCAATACAAACTGGATATGGGAAGTTTTTGATTTTGCCCGAAACTGCTTTTTCGGCAAGTAATTTTCCGTTAATGTAAATCTGAATAGCTTTTCCGTTGTAAACAGCTGTGATATGGTGCCAATTTTCTATCCAATTATTGGGCAAAGTTGCCCGTACATGCTCTTTTTTGTTGGTGTAAATATAAAAATCTATATGCTCAGTACCTATTTGCTGTAATCCAAATTGAGAGTTTCCTTTTGTAAGCAAAGTACCACCTTTGTTCATTAGTTTTCGTGGATATACCCATATCGAAACGGTCAGTTCGCTGCCAGAAATTTCAGTTTTTTCATCCTGATAAAGCTCTACCCATTGGTCGTGACCGTTCAAGTCGATGCCTTTTTCTTCGTGACCTGCAACTAATTTCGCACGTCCCATAATATGTGCAGACATATTATTACCCGACGAATCGATGAGTCTTCGTACCGGCTCGCGTAAGCCGGGGCTTACAAAGTCCCATATTGCACCGCCCATTATGCGGGGATATTGGTAAATTATATCCCAATACTCGTCCAATCCACCACCGCCATTTCCTGCCACCGATAGGTATTCGTCCATAAAGAGGGGCGCGAGTCTACACTTTCGGGCACTAATCCTATTTGCGCTTTAAGTTCGAAAGGTGAAGGATAGCGTGGTCCAATGATATCTTCGCATGAATGCGCAAACGCATTTCCACCATACATCCAATAGCGTGTTTTGTCATATTTTCGTCCTTCATCTATTACTGCACAAATGTTTTTGCCCTCGCCACTTTCGTTGCCCGCACTCCAAAAAAGAATGGATGCATGGTTTCGGTCGCGCATGACCATACGCTTTGCCCTGTCGCGGTACATAGGCTCCCATTCGGTTTTATCACACAAATATTCTGTTGCATGTGCTTCATCGCCTGTTTCGTCAATAAGGTAAAAGCCATACTCATCGGCCAACTCTAAATATCGGGTTACGGGTGGGTAGTGTGAAATACGTATACAGTTGATGTTGAATCGTTTGAAAAGTTCAAAATCTTTTCTAATAGTAGCATCGTCCATGGTGTGCCCCAAATCGGGATGTTGCATGTGCGTATTTATACCATTGAGTTTAATTGCCTTACCATTGAGATAAAAAACCTGATTTCGGATTTCGGTTTCTTTAAATCCAATGCGAGCTGTTACAACTTCTTCTATTTTTCCAGAAGCGTTTATTAGTTCCATTGTTAAGCGATAAAGATTGGGCGTTTCGGCAGTCCATTTTTTTGGGTTACTAATCTTTTTCGATTGAATGAAATGTTTTAGGTCTTTCGAATTAATAACAATATTTTCTAATGTAATACTCTCTATAATAGTATTATTGGCATCAAAAAGAGAGGTGCGTATTTTGTATCCGGCAGCATTTTTTTTCGATAAATTATTAATTGTCATTTCTATCTTTAGCTCTGCATTCCGATAATTTTCGTCTAAATCGGTAGTTGCATACCAATCTGAAATTTGTATATTGGGCTTTGCATACAGCCACACATCGTCGAAAACGCCCGCCATACGCCAATAATCCTGACACTCAAGGTACACACCGTCTGAGTATTTAATAACTTTTACGGCAAGCAGGTTTTTGCCGGAGTTCACAAATTCAGTAATGTCATACTCAGCAGGTTCTTGCGCGCCTTCGTTGTAGCCCACTTCTTGTCCGTTTACCCATACAAACGAAGCTGAGGCTGTTTTTTCCATGCGCAAATAGATGCGTTTTCCTTTCCAGTTGGAAGGCACACTAAAGCTTTTGCGATACAAACCGGTGGGGTTATATTCGCGTGGGACGAAGGGTGGATTTGATTGGAAAGGATGAACTTCATTTCGAAACAGTGGGTCGCCAAAACCTTGCATCTCCCAGTTGGATGGAACATTAATGAGTGACCATTTTTTGTCGTTATATGCATGTGTAAAAAATTCCATTGGTGCATCTTCGGGCGTGTTGGAAAAATTAAATTTCCACATGCCGTTGAGCGATATGGCATGTGGAGAGTTCACTTTATTATAATTAAGTGCTTCTTTTACTGAATTATAGCTAAAGCAGCGCGTGTGAGCTTCGGTCTGATTCAATTTGAACAACTCAACATTCTCAATAAAATGATAAATATCATTAAATTGCGATTGTTGTTTTTGTGCTGCAATGCGTAAACTTACTATACAAAATAATACTAAAATTGTTCTTTTTGTAGTCATTTGAACGTTAATAATTATGGGATACAATCAACTATTTTCTTGGTTTATGTTTCAGTGCTAGCTTGATGGCTTTCTGAGCAAGTGGTTCCATCACTGCGTATCCTGCTGCGGTACAATGAACTCCATCGTTGGTTAATTCTGCTTTCATGCCGTGCTTTTCGTTTGCCATTGGAGTGAAATAATCCAGATAGATAAAACCTTTTTTTTCGCAGTAGGTATTAATCCAAGCGTTTAATGTTATAATTTTCTCGGCTGGTTCTAAGCCCTTTTTCCAAGGATAATCTAAGACTGGCAATACTGACGAAAGTACCACCCTAATTCCATTTGCATTGGCTAATTCTGCCATTGAAGCTAAATTGTCTTGAATCATTTCGAGTGTAGAAGTACCTGTATTACCTGCTATATCATTCGTGCCTGCAAGAATAACGACAACTTTTGGTTGAAGTGAAATAACATCCTGGCGAAAACGAACAAGCATTTGAGGTGTTGTTTGTCCGCTGATACCACGACAAATGTATGGATTGTTTGTGAAAAATTCAGGACTGCTATTTTTCCAAGCTTCTGTAATGGAATTTCCCATGAAAACAACACGCTTTTCGCCATTAACTGGTGATTTTAGCAAAGAATTTTCTGCCTTGTAACGATTTAAATCAGGCCAATCCTGAGCGTTTACGAATAGGGAACTAAGTAATAATGTACTTGTAAAAAGTAATTTAATTGTTTTTTTAGAGTTCATGTGTTTATAGTTTTGTAAATTGTAAATTTGTTAATTTGTTAATTTGTTAATTTGAAAATTCTATGTAGCAACAACTTAATAATATACGTCAAAATTTACTAAGTAAATGGAGTGAAATAATGTCGTATTTCTATAATAAAAACAAAGAATTGGAACGCGGATTTTCGCTGATTAAGCGGATGCAAAAGAACGGATTTATATATCGCTTTCAGCGATATGATTTTCATATATGGCTTCCTACTTCGATGCACTTTGAATGTAAATCCTGTCATTGCCGCAGGTCTTTACGTTCAGGCACTATTATGCACGGTTCTAAATTGCCCTTTTTATATTGGTTTAAAGCCATTCATTTGTTCACAAGCACCAAAAAGAACTTTTCAGCTTCTGAGATGCAACGACAATTGGGTCATAAACGTTATCAACCCATTTGAGAAATGCTTCATAAAATCCGTAGCGTAATGGGACAACGCGATGCCCAATATACTTTGTCGGGAATGATAGAACTTGATGAAGGCTTTTTCTCCACCGAACGAGATGAAAATGAAAAAACCGAACCTTTGAAACGTGGACGAGGCAGTCAGAAGAAAAGCAAAGTGCTTGTAATGGTCGAAAGTCAGCAGGTTGAAAACCCAAAAAACCAAAACGGGTCAATCATTTGAAAATGATAGTCATTCCTGACTTAAAAGCAAAAACGATAGACCAAAAAGCAACCATATCGATAGATAAGGATGCAAAAATCACAACTGACGGATCTAACTCATACACGAATTTCAAAGACCATTTTGCTCAACACGATGCTTCCGTTGTTTTACCTGAAGAAATTGCTAAAGTTCTTCCTTGGGTGCACATAGCCATAAGTAATGCAAAATCTTTACTTACGGAAATGTATCACGGCATAAAATCAGAATTCCTACAAGGGTATTTGAATGAATTTTGCTACCAATTCAATCGAACTTAAATACCACTTGACCCTTTTGATAGATTACTCGCGCTTACTACTTCGTACAAATCGAACTTTAAGCATATAACATACAGAAAAGTGAAAATTCAAAACTGCATACTTTGCGGATAATCATTTTAATTTTTAATTCAATGAACAGAGCTTTTTAGTCCTGTTTTTTGTTTTCATTCCAAAAGTAAGCCTCCTTATCAGAAAACCAGCATTGTCTGAGGGTCGTTTATACGTATTCGTTCTCGCTCTATTTCTTCTGCAATTAATTACTTAGCAACAAATTGCCATTCGCCAGAAGAAACTTCAAACCCAATCCTATCTTTAGGAAAATGTAAAGATGGTGCAGCGATTTTCTTTAAATACGTACCATTTTTCCAAACTATTTTTCCATTTAATTTAATTCTTTTAATTCCTGAAGCAGGTACGCCTATAACAGATGAAGTTGAAGCAGGAACAGTTACTTTTATTTCCATACCAGAAGCATGTATTTGGACAGAAGAGCGAATTGTTCCTTTCACAGTTTCAACGGTTGCCGATGCTTCAGTAAGGCTTCCCAGTTGTGGTATTACCTGGAACAAATCAAAGCCAGGTTTTATGGGAGCAATCCCACAAACGTATTGAGACAAAATGGTCAATCCACCACCACTCCACGCATGATTCACCGTTCCACCTCCGAATCCTTCAACACCTATACCCCATCCTTCGAAAAGAGTAGTGAAATTAGTGTTATTTACCATTCCGGAAAAACGTTTTTGATGTCGCTGCATCGCTTCTTTTTCATAGCCCATTTGCATCATGGCCTCAAATACATATTTTTCCATGTATGGGCTAGCATGTTCCTCGGTCTGAAAAATATTCAACAAAGCTGGATACTTTCCAGGATCAGCAATACCGGAAACTACAGCCAATGCCTGAGTACGGTCATCCGTTTTGCCATTATACGTTGGATTACGATAGGCTGTTCCGTTCCAAAATTGTTTGTTGAAAGACACTTTAAAGTTAGACATAAATTCAGCATAATTAACTGCATCATCCGTTTTACCAAGCTCATTGGCCATGTTATGCATCCCTTTTATAGCCAAATAATACCAAAGATTTTCTATTAGCAGCATATCGCAGTTTTCGCCCCAGTCGCCCCAACTCCAATCACCGCCACGGAATTTCATCGTTCCTTGCCCATCTACCTGCCAAAGACCCAAGTACCTTTTTGCACCATCGTAAAGATCTGCAATGGTTTGTTTATCACCAGTGTATTGGTAATAAGTCCAAAGCCCGTAATAACCGATGGTAACAAGTGACTGACATGGAAGTTCCGTATTCCAATTTCCGGCAGGTACAGGTGCAAACAAGCTGCCATTTGTCCTTTGCCATCCGAACAGTTCATACAGCCATTTTTTTGTAAGCGCATGGCTTGAAGGTGAAAGGGCATAAAACGATTCACCAGCCTCATTCACAGCGTCTCCAGTCCATTGAGCCCTTTCCCTGTCGGGGCAATCCATATAGCTATCGCGCATTGTAAGATAAAGGGTTCGATTGGCTTTTTCCCATAATTTGTTGAAAAAGGGATTGGAACAGTGAAAGCTACCAGCAAATTCGGTGTCGTAGCCAGACTCACGGTATTTTAAATCGAGTATCTTTACTCCTTTGGGAATAATATAATACATCTTATGCCCGTTTAACCAACCCAGACTTTCGAATTCCTGAACGCCATTTTTAGAAATATATTCGGCTCTTATTCCACCAGCCCCACCATTGAAATAGAGATAATTGTCTGTACAAATTGTAATCTTTTTCCCCTCGGGTGCATCAATCTTGAGGTAGGGGGTAACCTGCATGTTGTATGGTAGTTCACAAATAATTGTGTCGTAGGTTTGCGAAACTCCAGAAACGTTTTGTTGAAGATAGTTTTTTAATCCAAAATCCTTCAACAAAGGAATGGGGCGCACTACCAGTTTGTTCCAGGGATAATCACCCGCTTCCCCCAAAACCATTGCTCCAGACAATTTTTTTTCGATGTAGTTCTCAGCCTGCCAAGTACCGATGTCTTTGCGTGCATCATATAAGATACTAGATTCTGACAATCTGAAATTGGACAGTGGTTCATCTGCTGTCTGATAAGCTCTTAGGAGTGAACATTCCCACGAGTTGTTACTCAGCAATTCAAAATCCGGCGATTGACAATCGAAAATCATCCCCGCCCTACCACTACTTTTGTGCGAAAACCCATCTTTACCGAAATACCAAACCAATATGGCAACAGTATTCTTGCCTGATTTCAATAATGGTGCAATATCCACCTCATCATAATAAGTATCCAATGGATTTGGTCCACGTTTTAATCCACCTTCAAATACAATCATTTGTCCATTTATCCACATCCAGTATTTGCTGTCCACAGCAATTCGGGCAATAGCCTTTTCGGGTTTGGTTTTTATCTCGACAGTTTTCCTATAAGCCAACCACGTATTAGTGGCACTTTGGCACTCCATAGAAGAAATCCATTGGGCTTTCCATACTTGAGCTTGAGCAAAGATTAAATTTATTGTGAAAATTACTGAAAATAATATTTTTTTCATACTTTTAAAATATGGTCATTTCTAAGTTATAAATTGAGATAATTTTTAATTTTAATCTCTTTATTGGTTTACTTTAAAAATGCTTTTTTCCAACAAAATTGCCGGTATTATTTGTAGGAAGTTCTATAAGCATTTTATCTCGATTCATTCCAAAAATGATTCTAAATTCATTGAAAACACCATTCCCTTTTTATCCGACATGGTAAATTCCAGTTTTCCACCTTCCAGCAGTTGTTGGTGGGTGATAGATCCATTGTTATAATCTTTTCCGTTCAATTTCACTTTTTCAATGTAGATATTTTTATCTCCAAAGTTCTTAGCTTTTACAGCAAATGTCCTCTTATTGGGCAGATTTATAGCAACTTCCGCGAATTCAGGCGTTCCAAATACATATTTCCCATCAGCAGGATTGACCGGATAAAAGCCCAATACACTGAAAACATACCAAGCCGACATTTGTCCCATGTCCTCATTTCCACAAAGTCCATCAGGTTTATTGGAATACAAGGTGCTCATTATTTCGTGAATTCGTTCTTGCGTTTTCCAAGGTTGGTCCACAAAATTGTAGAGGTACGCCACGTGATGACTCGGTTCATTTCCATGCGCATACTCGCCAATCAAACCCGAAACATCAATCGGTTTGCCTTCCAAACTGGAGGTTTCTACTGTGAATAAAGCATCTATTTTATTTGCCAAAGCTTGTTTGCCACCAAAAATTTCAATTAATCCGGGAACATCGTGTGGCACAAAAAGCGAATACTGCCAAGAATTTCCTTCTACGAAATCGCATTTTTCGTACGAAGCGAAAGTGGGGTCAAAAGGCTCTACAAAATTTCCTTTGGCATTTTTACCACGCATAAACTGTGTGTTTTTGTCGAACACATTCCGGTAGGCTTGCGACCTTTTGGTGAAATAGGCATAATCTTCTGTTTTGCCTAATGCTTTTGCCATCTGAGCAATACACCAATCATCATACGCATATTCCAGCGTTTTTGAAACCGATTTGTTTTCTAAGTCGGTAGGAATGTAATTGTACTTTTTCAAGAACTGAATGCCAAAAGTATCTTGCATGGCACTGGTTTTCATGGCTTCGTACGCTTTGTTCACGTCAAACCCTTTAATACCCTTGAAGTAAGCGTCCGCAATTACCGGAATGGAATGATAGCCAATCATGCAGTTGGTTTCGCTGCTGCAAAGTGGCCAAATTGGGAGCAATCCATATTGGTCGTATTGTGCCAACATGCTGTTAATCATATCGGGAACCATTTGAGGCTGAACAATGGTAAGCAGCGGATTCAATGCCCTGAAAGTGTCCCAAAGCGAAAGTCCCGTGTAATTAGTAAAGTTATCGGCCGTATGAATTTGTTTGTCAAACCCACGGTATCGTTTGTCGGTATCACTGTAGGTATATGGTGCTATACACGAATGGTATAAAGCAGTATAGAAGGTTTCCAGCTTTTCGCGGTTGTCGGATTTTACGGTGAATGATTGCAGTATTTTTTCCCATTTTTGCTCGGCTTGTTGTTTCACTTCGGCAAAATCCCAATTCGCAATTTCGGTATCCACATTTTTCAATGCACCATCAATATCTACTTCCGAAATACCCACTTTCGATTGTAAGGGTTGATTATTTTCTGATTGAAACGTCAATGCCACTTTCACATCTTTTCCGGTAGCATCGGTTTTATTGTCGGCTAATTTTCCATCCACAAAAAGCTGAATATCATTAATTTTTTTAGAAAAACGAGCAGCAAAAAACACCTCGTGATTGACCCAGTCTTTTTCTTGTTTCTCGCCCCAACCTCTCGATTTGCGTGAGCCAACTATCAAACTGTCATTTACAATCTTCAAATTTCCGTAAGAAATAATATCCGATTTTAGGCTGTGAAAAAGGTCAATCATCACCTTTTGTTCACTTTTTTCGGGATAAGAATATTGGTGAAAACCAGCACGTGTGGAAGCGGTCAATTCTACTTCAATCTTGTATTTGTCGAGCAATACTTTATAATATCCCGGCGAAGCAATTTCGTTTTTGTGCGAAAATGGCGACCTATACCCTTTTTCAGGATTTTCGCGAGTTCCGGCTTCAAAATTGGTTTCACCTGTAAATGGCATAAACAACACATCGAGCAGTTCGCCACGCCCCGTTCCACTCAAATGGGTATGACTAAAACCGATGATGCTACTGTCGGAATAATGATAACCGGAGCACCAATCCCAACCTTCGGTATGGGTATCGGGACTAAGTTGCACCATTCCAAACGGAACCGTGGCTCCGGGAAATGTATGCCCGTGACCGGCAGTCCCGATAAAAGGATTTACATACTCCGTAAGGTTTGATTTTGAATTCTTACACGAAGTGAATACAAAAATTGAGATAACTGAAAAAAAAATTATTCGTTTCATATTGATAAATATGCTTATTTTAATATAAAGAATTTTACGGAATGACCTTGTATTTTAAGGGTTTTGGTTGATTTTACCGTACCTGAATTTATTCCATTCCAAACATCAAAAAGTTGACGATTTTGTTTTATGCCAAGTTCCTTCCAATCAATTTCAAACGTAAATTCTTTATCGTTTCTGTTGAAAAATATTACCGCAGTTCTATTATTCGACATTTTTTTGGACCAAACTTCAAAATCACCTTCATCATAAATTTTACTTCCCTGTATGCCCAATTTGTCTTGATTTACTTCAATGGCATATTTATTCAGAAGGATACTTTTCGTTTTTTCATCCATTTTGCGTAAGTCATTTCCTGTAATTAAAGGAGCTGCTAATAAGCACCAGAAACTGAAATGAGCTTCTTCCTCATTGTATGTCATTTTTCCATTTCCAACTTCCAACATATCAGGGTCATTCCAATGTCCGGGTCCGGCAAATTTTTCGAGACCTTCCTGTTTGTCTAAAATCAAAGCCCATCCCATTCCGCCCCATGACGTCTTGCAATCATAGCAATTAACTATATCTGCTGTAGTGCGCCAAAGATGACCTACATTTTGTGCCCATTTATAAGGACGACTTGAGCCCCACTCGCATAAACTGAAAACTATTGGGCGACCAGAGTTCGCTAATGCTTTACTCATATCGGTATAAGCCTTAATAGGTTCTATTCCATCTGTATAGCACCAGTCGTATTTCAAATAATCTACGCCCCACGAAGCATAAGTATTAGCATCAATTACTTCGTAGCCATTTCCACCCGGACGTTTTTCACATGTAAGCTTTCCGGCACAGGAATATATCCCGAATTTCAGTCCTTTGGAATGAACGTAATCTGCCAACGCTTTCATCCCCGATGGGAAAAGTGTTGAATCAACCACGATTGTACCATCAGCTCTGCGGGCAACCTGCCAACAGTCGTCAATTACGATGTATTCATACCCAACTTTATTCATACCTGTCGAAACCATAGCATCAGCGGCCACCATAACTATTTTTTCGCTAATATTACAGGCGAATTTGTTCCAACTGTTCCATCCCATTGGTGGAGTGAGGGATAGATTCTGTGTTTTTTGAGCAAAAACGCTCGTTCCAAAAAATAAGAATAATAAGATTGAAATTTGTTTTTTCATGATTTTTGTTTATTAAAATTATTGTTTGTTTTAGTGGATTAACCTTTCTCCTTGATACACCATGCATCAAGTTGCAGGCTTTCTACACGTAGGGGAATTACTTTATTTGATTTGTTTTATATTGAAATAATTAAATGAATTTGAAGTAGAATCGGGTGTGATCTTTAAATTTTTAAAATGAACCAACTCTCCATTAGAAGCATTAACAACAACATCAGGACTTGCAACATCGAAAGTAACATGATCAAATTTGATGGATTTAAAATTGGTGGCATCAAAAAATTTAGCCGAACCCAATTTTGCATCTTCAAAAACCGGAGGTTCAATGTATTTACCTCCACGATGGCTAAAACTTGAGTTTTTTATGTTCAATTGAAAATCCTTATTATTTCCACCATTAATATAAAAAGCCGTTCCAATAACTTTTGCTCGTACATTCTCAAAACTTACAGTAGAAACTGGTTGACCGGTTTGCCACAAACCATTATTAAAATTATACATGTACACAAAATCAACGTTATCAATAGTTACATCTTTTATAATCCAATTACCACTTACAATTTTTGAATTTTCGTCGTCGGGCGAAAAGTGGGCAAAGGCACACAACATATTCTTACGTTTTGATATTTTATGAATATATTGTGCGGGACCCCAAAATTCACATCTTTCTACTCGGAGATTTTTGCAACCCATACGGATTCCATTACAAGCACTGTTAATTCTACAGTCAGTTATCGAAAAATTTTGGTTGTCATTTCCGGCAAAAGCATCGTCGCCTGTTCTGAAATCACAACCAGAAACGGTGAAATTGTCGCAAAATCGTGTATGAAGTCCATCATGGCCTGCCCTAATCTTGACTCTTTCCACATTTCCAAAAGAACAATACCTCATATTGAGTCCCCAGTTTGCCGAATTTTTAATCGTAAAATCCTTAAGTGAAATATGTTTGCAATTGACGAATCTTATACAATGTGGTCCGCGAAATCCTTCCTCTCCATCACTATTTCGGCAATTCACACCATCAATTGTACCTTCTCCCTGAATGGCAATATTCGAGAGGTCTTTACCATAAATAAGAGCATCATTTTTATAATCTGCATATTTATCACTTCCCTGAATAAGTGTACCCTTTTCCAATCGTAGTGTTACATTGCTTTTTAGTTCAATACCACCTGTACGGTAAATTCCCGAAGGAAAAATCACTACGCCTCCACCTTTTGCAGCACACGAATCAATAGCATTTTGTATAATTTGGGTCATTAATCCCGTTTGGCCGGATTTGATAGTAATTTGTGTTTTTTCTGAATTGGGATTTTGCATGGATAAAGTAATAAGGCAAAACAATCCCATGGCTACTATCAATATCCAAGGTGATTTCAACTGTGATTTCATTTTCATTTTATATTTTAAAATAATTGTTATCAATGATTTATTTAATTCTCAGTATCTCATTTTTCCACACCAAATTCCACTTCATTTGCCCAATGTTCTTTCCACGAAGCATGAAAAGCGCGGGAATTCTTTTTGGAAACGCTGCGATCGCGTGACAATTCCATGCAAGCGCCTCCGTTTGCATCATCATTTACACGGAAGGAAAATTTAATAGTTTTACCTTCATCGAGTGCTTTTTTCACATCGGGCAATTCGCTCCACGGAATAGCACATTCGGTAATTCGGGTACTTCCTTCGTGGGTTATGGCCAATTTCCCATTTTTCACGGCTCCATCAAAAGGTGATTTGGGCTGACGCGGATAAAAATGCTTTTCGGGCATTCCGGGCACCAATAATCGCCATATCTCCGTGCCACCACCATATTCCGGAGCAACCTGATTGAGCGCGTATTCATAATCTGTACACTTGTAACCAATGTAGCGCGGCATGGTTCCTTTGGCGGTGGAGCCGTAGCCGTCGTCACCTATCGGAATCACGTTAAAGGCAATTTGAACATTATCAGATGCAAATCCCAATCCGGAACTATTATCGGGCAACACCGGATCTTTGCGGTACGAAAAAAGACGAACACCTTCGGGCCATTTCAATGGAATCAGCACATTGGTATCGGTTGCATTGGCAGGGATTCCAGCAGGCATTTTTGGTTCACTTCCAAACACCCAATATCCTTCTTTGCCATACACATTTTTCCAGTTTCCTTTGGTGTCAAAATCTTCTTTTACAAAGAATGCGGATGTTACGTTATTGGTGCATGTGATCGTTTTATCAAAGAAAACGCCAGCCAACTTCACATTGTACCACCAGTCACCTTTAAAAGTTACCCGAACATTGCCCGATAGTTCAAACACCAAATAGCAGCCGTCCCAAAGTTTATTACAGCTCTGAGAAAGGAGCAATGCGTTGGTATTCAAATCAAAAACATCTACCAGCGTTTTTTGCGTATCAATATTGGGAAGATAAAATGCCACCTGAGTAGCTTTATCCGATGGTAAATTCAAATCAATTCCGAAACCAATGTTATTGGCATCAGGTTCCCAATAGCTCATGATACGACCCGCTCCGGTGGGATGTTGCAATGCTGACTGATCATTTTCATTCGCATCACGTTTTCCGTCCTTTTTCCGAAATGAAAGATTGGCATCGGGTTTGTAAGCCACATCGGGATAGAAAAATTCATCGTCATTCCGTGTTTCAAAACGATACGTTCCAGGATGAGGTGTATTGTCGGCCACCTTAGCGGCAAAATAGAAGTATTGTTCATCATACGCCAAGTACCCATTTGCCATTCCTTCAGCTTTCGTATCGAATTGTTTGAACGGATACCACGCAGCTTCTGTAACCGACAGACTCGCTTTACCTGCTGTAACCGTCAGTGGAAAAGTATTTGTCCATTCATCAAGTTTTCCATCAATGATAGGTGTACGTCTCGAAATGACATTTACGTGCATGTTTTCCTCGTGTGAAGCTTTGCCATCTTTTCCGGCATCGAATAGTACTTCGAGCGGATAAGTATTATCGGGTGATGTTTTTCCACCAGTTATCTGAACTTGTAAAGTTTTGGTTTCATTGGCTTTCATTGTCAATGATTGGGGAGCATTTAACTCCAGTCCTCCTAACTTAACATTCAATATTCCTGAAACCGGTCGGTTCAGAATATTTGTAATCTGCAGCTCCATAATTGGTTTTTGCTCAATGCGCCGAACCATATCCTTAGCCACTATTTCTACCGGTTCGTACCCTTCAATTTTTCCTTTTTTTAATGCTGAAATTAAACGTGCATACGAACCTTTGGAACCGTCTGTCCGCAAAAAATAGCCCTGAAAGGTGAGCGGTATCACAATTTTATTCTCCTTCGTTGCCACCGGATTTCCATAAAAATCGTACAACGTAAAAGTTGGATCATCGTTTATGGTCATTTTTCCATTGGTCAGTGCATTGTATTCACCGAGTTTTCTCAAAAGATCTTTTCTTTCATGTGAATCGGATGGTAGTTCTGCCAATTTTCTACGCATTTCATCCTTTTTGGCAATTTCATTCAAACCTCTGACATCTCGAAAAAGTACATTTTCGGCACCAAATGCTTCGCCAATATCTCCGATTACTACTACCGTTCCATCATCCGGATTGTTCTTGTATCCTTCAAAACTCATCACCCACGGAAGTCCGTTTTTAAACAACAATTCCTTGAAATCGCGCTCACCTATATTGTGTTGAACGGCACCCATGGCAGCCGCAGGAGACCATACCGATGGTATTGCTTCTATCTGTTTTCCACCATCCTTAGTGCGAATCCGTTGTTTTGCTCCACTATGTTCACGCGAAATCATATATCCGCCATAAATTCCCATGGAGCGATCGTAGCCTGCCGACCGGTTGGTAGCTACTACGGTAGCAATGCGGTCGTCGGTATTTCCAACCCAACTTTCGGTGTCCCAAATTAGTACGCGTCCTTTGTGATCTTTTCGGTTGTTCCACTGCGGATACAAGCAAGGCGATTCCATTCCCTGATAATGGATGGAAAGGAAATCGAAAATAGGTAGAAAATCCATTTTCCCGTCGGAAAAAAGTTTGTCCCATGCGTTTGAGTTGGAGTCGCAACCGCCAATCAGCACATCAGCACCTTCTTTACGAGCTTCCAACACTCCGTTGGCCATGGCCGTGTAAATTTCACGATACCGAAGCATGTCCGACTGCCAACCCGAGATGGAAATACCCTCCCAAGGTTCGTTCCACAAGTGTACGCCGGTAACGCAGCCCTTCGGCCATCCGTTATTCGTGCATATATTTTTTACAAATTTCTGAAAATCATTATCTAATTCCGGAAGCCATACATAATCCTGTTTGGTTTTCAAAAACACGTTTTTATCATCCAGAAACGAGCGAGGATTACCCAGCGGAATGAGCGCCGGACCTTCCATAAACATCAATAAAACAGTAATATTTTTGTCCTTATATTCTTTCAATTTCCGATTGAGCTTTTCCATTTCCGAAACATAATCGCGATGGGTTGTCGGAATATAGGATATTCCCATGCGAATGGCCTGAACACCAATACGGCTCAGAAAATCAGCTCCCAAATCGTCCAACGCCTGTTTTGGATATTGAATGGCAGTTGGGGTTGGTTTAAATGTCCGCACCACACTGCTTGCCAACCTGCGACCCTGTTTTCCCAAGTCGAAAACAATGGCGTAACCTCCAAAAATTTCGGGTAGTTTGGGTTCAACATCAATATCTACAAAACCATTGGCGGCTACATTAATTTTTAGTGAAATAGATTGTATTTCTGCTATTTTAAACATTTCGGGCAACCAAATATCGTTTGGAATACCTTTGGAGCCGTAGTTGATTAGTTCCACTTTGGCGTCAACAGAAATAGCTGTATTGGTATTGTTGACCAATTGGAAGGTGAATGTTGCTTTTTCACCCGGCCAGAAAATATTGGCAGGGGACGAAGTTCGTATGCAAGTCACATCGAAATCGTATAAACGTTGGTTGTTTTTTACACCCATTACCGTTTCGTAATTCAGCCATTCTTCTGGTGCCCGCATTTGAGCAAAAGATTGAATTAGAGATAGTAAAACGAAATAAAATACAAGAACAGTTTGTTTCATTTTCGATATTGTTATTCAATGGTTCGTTATAAAATATGTTTTTTTGAACGCAAAGTTGCAAAGTCACAAAGTCGCAAAGAAAAACTGAAAGTTTTTGTCTTTGCGTACTTTCTCTTCTTATTGATTTTTATGTATTTAAAACTTTGCGTCTTTGCGTTAACTTTTTAGTTTGAGTGTATTATAACCTTTATTAAATACTAAATCATATCATATCATATCATATTAAGTATTTAATAAAGGATCTGTTTTTCTTATTTTTTTACACGGAAAAAAACCACAGAATGACCATCAATTGAAATAGTTTTAATTTTTTTTGTTGTACCTACTTCACTGTGTTTCCAAATGTCAAAAACCTGCTTATTTCCTTTAATTCCTGCCTTTTCCCAATGTGCTGGAAAATCATATTTCTTTTCATTCCGGTTGAAAAAAATAACTGCTACATCGCCATTGTGAAGTGGTTTGCTCCAAATTTCAAAGTCTCCGTCATCGTATACTTTTTTTCCCTGAATACCGGCTTTGTCCTGATTTACGGCAATGGCATCTTTGTTGAGTAGTATGTTTTTTATCGAATCGCTCATGTTTCTCAGGTCGTTGCCAGCCATCAAAGGTGCTGCAATTAGACTCCAAAAACTGAAATGAGCAATATATTCATTGTATTTCATGTGTCCATTACCAACTTCAAGCATATCCGGATCATTCCAATGACCAGGTCCTGCATATTTCTCAAGTCCAACTTGCATATCGAGAATAGTTGTCCAACCCATTCCTCCCCAGTCTCTCTTGCAATCCCAGCAATCCTGAATATCTGCAGTTGTACGCCAGAGGTGTCCTACGTTTTGTGCCCAAATGTATGGTCGGCTCGTGCCCCATTCGCACATACTAAAAACAATCGGCCTTCCACTTTTTGCAAGTGCATTGCTCATATCGGTGTATGCTTTAACCGGGTCAATACCAGCCGTATTGCACCAGTCATATTTCAGGTAATCAACTCCCCATTCAGCATAGGTATTTGCATCAATCACCTCGTATCCGTGGCTTCCTGGACGTTCTGCACAGGTTCGTGTACCTGCACAAGAGTAAATTCCGAACTTTAAACCTTTGGCGTGTATGTAATCAGCCAACGCTTTGATACCTGAAGGAAAATTGACTGAATCAGCTACGATTTTGCCTTTGGCATCGCGTGCAATCTGCCAGCAGTCGTCAATAACAATGTATTCATAACCAGCTTCTTTAAATCCGTTTGTAACAAAGGCATCGGCTACTTCTTTAATCAACTTCTCGTTGACATTACAGCCGAATTTATTCCAACTGTTCCAACCCATTGGTGGAGTGGGAACTAAATTTTGTGTTTTTTGCGCAGTTGAAGTAAGACTGACAAAAAGGATTACTAAAAAAAACATTTTGTTCATACCTAAAATCATTTTTTAAAACTATTATTATAAAGATTAATTAATTTGCATGTCAATAAATTACACTTACAATTTTTTACTCAATTTATATTCAACCATAAACCTATCAATTTCCACACGAGTTTGATACGATGGGATAGTATCGGGCTTTGTACAAGCCAACGCACCCACCGCATTGGCAAAACACATGGCATTTTCGATGGACATTCCCTCTGCAAGTCCTACCGCAAGTCCGGCATTGAAAGCATCGCCCGCACCGGTTGAATCTATCACATTATCTATTCGGAATGGTTCAGCAATAATTTGTAAATCATTATTAACCAATAAGCTGCCTGATTCACCAAGCGTTATCAGCGCATTTTTACATCCAGTTTTCAGAATCTGTTTGGCAATTTCCACTTCGCTGCTTTTATCCAACGGATTTAGTCCAACACAAATTCGGGCTTCGGTTTCGTTGGGCGTTAAATAATCAACAAATGACAAATCGAAAGCAGTTAAATTTGCAGCAGGAGCCGGATTGAGAATGACTTTAGCACCTTTTTCCTACGATTTTTGACCAGCATATATGGCTGTAGCAATAGGTATTTCTAATTGTAAAACCACTATAGTATCACTATCTACTATACTCATAGCTTGGTTTATATGATTTTCATCAAGCGAATTTAAAGCCGAAATATCAATGGTAATAATATTGTGACCATCGGACGAGCAAATTATAAAACCACATGCAGTAGGAAAATCGTTTGTCTGAAAAAGATATTTTGAATTAACACCTTCATCTTTTAATAAACCAAAAATATTGTCGGCAAAAGCATCCTTACCAACCATACTCACAAAAGCTGTTTGTGCACCCAAACGAGCCGCCTGCACAACCTGATTAGAACCTTTTCCGCCCCATGTTTAACGAAAATTAGTACCTATCAATGTCTCGCCCTTCGATGGAATACGCTCGGTATCCATAACGAGGGCTTCAATATAACTTCCTATGACTACAATTTTCTTACTCATATTCAAAAAAGAATTAATAGTTTGAACTACTTCCGGCCTTTTTCATTATAATATCCAATCCGCTACTTGTACCTGTAAGCTGGGCACCAGCATCGAAAAGGGCTACCATTTTTTCGTACGAATTTACTTTCCCCGAAGCTTTTACTTTACATTCGGAACGTACGTTATCGAAGAGCAATTTTATGTTTTCGGGAGTTGCATCACCACCACCAAAAGGTGATCCACTCGAATTTTTAATCCAAACAAAACCCGCATTATCAAAAATTTTAATGGCTTTAATTTTTTCTTCCAACGTGGGAATCAAGCCTAATTCAAGCATTGGTTATATCACAATGCTTTTCGAAACATCGAGCATAGCTTGCGCTTCTTTCGCAAAAAAATCATAATCACGTGATACAAAAGCACTCATATTAGGCTGATAATCTACTTCATCTGTACCAATTTCCACGCATTCCTTCATCAAGGCAATTTTTGCATTCAGCGTTTCGTGTCCCATGCCAAAACCGAAGAAAGTAGCCAATTTCACATCTGTTCCTTTTAATATTTCTTTACCTAACGTTACATAATAGTCATAGGTAAAATAAATGAACCTTGAAGAATACCTGCAATAAGCACCAATGAAATTCCAATTGTTTGTTCCATAATGATAGTTGTTTTTATATGTATGCTTTGACAAAGTTTATTGAAAACTTTGCCATATCCCATTTGAATAATGAGAAATACCATTGCCTGTTCCAAACCATATTGACCCGTCCAAATCCACTGCTATAGTATAAACCTGATTGTTAACCAAACCATTTTTTGTTGTGTAGTTCTTCCAACTATTTCCGATAAGTGTACTTATTCCTTTGTCAGTGCCAATCCATATTTTCCCCTTATGATCTTTATTAATAGCGTAAACTGTATCACAAATTAATCCATCTACATGCGAATAAGAAGTCCAATCTGATTTTGTATTTGGACTGGAATGATAAGCCATTCCTCTATTTGTGCCATACCATTGATGAGAATCTTGGTCAACAAATACGGTAAATACTGTATCAGACTTTAACCCATAAGCCCAAGGCTGATTATAGGTTGTGGCTCCTGTAATCGCATCGGTATATTTAAATCGTGATACACCGCCGCCTTTTGTTGTTGCATATACCCAACCATCATTTGCCGAAGCAATAGAAGTAATTTTAAATTTTGAAAGATTTTCTTCTCTCTTCCGTCCAAAAAAATTGGTCCATTTATTATCCTTTAAAATTGACATTCCTTTCGAAGTACCAATATATTTAATTTTGTCATTACTGATGTTTACGGCTAAGATATTATTATCCAGCAGACTGTCTTCTACTACATTGTAATTGTCAAATGAAGCAAAGACATTGTTTTTAACAGTAAATGATGTTGCACCTATATTTGTGCCCATCCATATTTTATCCCTTATTGAATCATTTTCTAATGCAAGATCGTTTATTGCTAAATCACTTAAATACATATTTTCAGGATAAACAGACCATTTCACTCCATCATAACTAACCAATCCTTTTGCCGTGGCTATCCATTTTACTCCCTTGTTATCAATTACTATCTTATTTATGACATTTGATGGCAACTTAAAATCAGCTTCTTTTTTGATATCTGTATCACAACTAATCAGAATAAAAGAAAGAACGATAAAACTATGATATTTAAAATTAAATAATTTCATTTTGCCTTTTTTACTCTTTTATAAATAATTGTTTCAGCAAACCTTCACTGCTTGAAATTTGCATTATGTAGATTCCTGAAGAAATAGAACTTACATTAATTTTAGTGTTGTTAATATCAAATTTACTGGATAAAATTGTTGTGCCCGATAAATTAACTATCTGTATTTGATTAAATTGCATGTCTGGATTTTCAGTTTCAATATTTAAAATATTTCCAACCGGATTAGGCCAAATTAGAATGCCTCTTGAAGAGTTTATAGAATGAATGGCTGTAGGTGGAGTTAAAACTGAATCATTAAGGTTTAAAGTCCCAAATTCATTTGTAAACCGATAAAAAGGATATGCTCCACTATAATCATTATGGTTCGGAATAGTACCAACCATATTATCGCGAACCCCACTATCATCGTCACAATAAGCAATAGCAAAACCCATTACCTTATTCGGCAATAATATTACCGGGATATTATTAGTAATATTTTCATTATACTGTTTATTGAATATTTTGAATTCAAGTTCCCATGTGTATTTGTTACCGTTTTTGATTATTTTCACCTTTACATGATCGTCGAAGTTGGGTACATTGGCTGTATTGCAATCGGAACCAAGATCAACTACATGATTAATAGCATTGGGATCATCAAAAGGAAGAATAATACCATTGGTATAGTTGTTTTTATCACGAGCAACAGAGGCAATATGATATGCAAAAGCTTTGAAAGCATTCACACCGCATTCGTGTCCTTCGGGTGTATGATCCTCATCGATAAAAAACTCGGTACAATCATCTTCCCAATAATTAGTTTTCGGGTTCACGCGATTATCAACCAATTTATCATCGGTAATTTCCATGAAAACATATACCCTTGATGCATCCCATACAACTTTGTAACGACCATAAAAGTCAGCGGAGTCAGGTAAAACTATACCATCGAAAGGTCTGTTAATTAAGGCCCAGCTGGCAGTTTTCCAGCAATTTTCATTGGCTATTCCATCAATTACAGGCGGTGTATCAGTACGATAAGCCTTGTAATTTATAGAAAATAAACTAAGACAATTTGAAATTAAGAAGAAGGTGATAATAACAGTTTTAAAGGTAAATAGAAAAGATTTCTTGATGATAATTTTCATTTATATAATTATTTAAGATTATTTTATTTGGAATATTTGTAATAATTCAATGATTTTGCTACCTAAATTATTCTAGTCGCAGTTCAGCTTTTTCATATCTATTTGTGTTGCACAGATAGACTTCAGGTTTCATTTCTGCTAAATTTTTGTCGGTTGATAATAGCATAACTTCAACCTGCTTTCCTTCCAGATTCGTATCTACCGGGATATAAAAAGTGAAATTCTTATCTGGAATACTAAAATGTTCCCAATTGTTGTATTTAAAGGATGGTGCACGATTATTCGCTGCAATTACTTTTCCATTCACAATCATAAAGGCGAAAGCACTTTCGTCAATACAATTTACAGGAAATGTTACAGAAAGGTAAGCACCTTTAGCTATTCCTGTGAGTTTTCCTGCATATTTCCAGCACAATTTCACATCGTTATCTTTTTTGAGGCTAAACAAATTTGATGCTTTCCATTTATCCCGATTCACGTATGATTTACCGGAAATACCTTCAACTTCTCCAACTTCGGTTGGGGATTTTGCCAAACGTAAATATCTGAATGATTTCTTTTTGTTTAAATCAATTATCAATTCACCTTTGTTAAGTTGATATTTTACTTGAATCCATACTGACAAATCTGTTGAGATTTCGACTCTCTCAGGATTAAAGTTTGCAGGAATCCCTTTAAAGACAATCTTATCCATTGATTTATTTTCGCCAATATCCAATCGGAAAGAACCGTTATTTTGCCTAAGATTTGAGTAATCGTACAATCGGACTTTAAATGCCGTGTTCATATTGCCATCAAAAGCATATTTATCCCACACACCAATACCAGTAAAAAGAGTGTCGTTAAAGAATACATCGCGACAAGTTTGAACTTGTGCAATTTTTGTTTGGCCTGAATTCGTTAATTCACGTACTTCAAGTGGATTATTATCAACAGCAAAATTGCATGATTCAATATATTTTGATGAATTAACTGGAATAATTGACGGTTGAAGTTCACCAAGTTTGTTTATATATTTTATTTCATTTGTTTTCCCTGGAAATGTATAAGCAACTTTATTCCCTGTCAGAACAGAAGAAATATCTTTTCCGTTTATGCTTGCTTTTTTATATTTCCGATAATTATCGGATAAAGAGAAATAAACTTTTTCACCCTCAGCACCCAAAAGATTGATTAAAACTGGTTGCTTGGGAATATTTTTTACCACCTGATAATTACCACCTTTTAGTATTAATTCAGGATTTGGCTTTGTTGAAACTTTGATTAAACAGGTACGGAAAGGCAAAACGGTAACCTTTACTTCAGAACCTTGATGGTAAGTACCCATAAATTTTTCAACAGGATGATACTGCAATACTTCAACATCACCACTGGATTGTAATCCTACAGAAGCATCAAGCGTAATCGGAATCTCAATCGATTGCCATGAAAGGTTTCGTAAAGTAATCAGACGGGTGGAACTGTCACCACGTGAGACTGCAAATTTTCCATACTTTTCTTCGGGTAAAACGATTCCTTGCACCATAATATCATTATATAAACGATGAATATTATAGATTCTGGCAAGACGTGGCAGTTCTGCATCAGACAATAAAAATGGATTGCCATAAATTTCGGGAGATAAAATCAGGTTTCTATTGAATGCTTGTAAAATCAAATCATCATCCCATGCATCAAGAGCCGAAGAAAAGCAAACCCCATGATCTTCAGTCAAACGAAGCAAATCGGGAGGTAATCCCCTTGAAAGGTTCATTGCCCGATGATGTGGTGCAGGAGTTTCGTTCGATATATTAACATCAACATAGGTTTCACGCCCTTCCCATAAAAAAGTAGTTGTTTGTTTGCGGGCTTCTTCATTGAGTGTGATGCGATGGTTCAAAACAATTAAATCGGGACTATACTTACGACATTCCTTCATTGTTTCAATAAAATTTCCTTGGTTTTCGGGACTTAAATCAGAGCAACAAGCATCAAATTTGAATAATGCAAAATTATATTCCTTGGCAAATTTAATCAACATGTCTTTTCGCTTTTGGGCTTCACTATCGGAGTTTCCATAGCCATCAGGGCCAAGCCAAACTCCAAGGCGACAATCAAATGATTTTGCAAGATTTGCAAGCAGTCCAAACCCATTAGGAAATTTACGTTTAAATAAATCTGTTTCTAAAGAGCCATAAGCAGGCAACCCAATTTCTTCAGCACAATTTGGTCCCTGGTCAACGTCAGCAGCATCCATCAAATAAATATCAAGCTTCATTCCATATTCGTCATGCAGCCATTTAAAAAACTTGAGATTTGCTTCAATTTTCTTCTCGTTAGAGCCATACCAGTTACGATTAATCCAGTCGAAATAGATTGATTTTGAAGGAGTAAAATTATTGATGACTTTGTCAAGTTGCGTTAATTTTTGAGCTTGATTATTCGTGCAAATTAAAAGCATCAAACTAATACGCAAAAGGAAAAAGGATTTCTTCATAATTCAATAATAATTAAGTCGTTCTATTTTTTGATTTAAAATTCAATTACACTTCCAAAATAAGGAATTCACTTTTTTTTTATTTTGATACGGAAGCTGTGTACATTTTTTGTCCAATACTCACTTTCACAATATATATTCCTTGGTTAAGTTGGTCGAGATGATCCACCTTAATCGTACCAACAGCATTAAATTCATTTGAATAGACACATTTTCCAGCTCTATCATACATGCTAACTTTAGAGGGCTGATTGCTTTCAGGTAATTCTACTTGAAAATACGTTTTGAAAGGAATAGGATATACTTTAAGTTTTTGTTGGTTTAGCTGACCAATTGTATTATTATCAAAATGAACCGAAATTGGGTCATAATTAACTTGTTTACTCTTGACTAATGTAGATGGCACAGAAACCAGATGAATGCCTCCCGAAATTCCAGTTAAATTGTCGGAATATTGTTTATCTATTTTATTATTCCAACGCTCATATACTCCTAAACTTTTCAAAAAAGCACCATCACCTTCCGGGTCATACTTAATATTAGAAGGCCAATTCGTGGGAGATGCTGCCTGAAGTAAATAATCAGCAACTGCCGGCCAAAGCGGGTAATAACTCCGGGCACCACCCATATTTTTATGTTCAAAGTCTGTATATTCAGTATATAAAAAATCATAACAAACCGATTCTACGGCTACACCATCCTGCGAAAGAAATAAGGAAGATGTAAAATCGTTATTAAAAGGTAGCATTCCCCATTTTTGAACAAGTCCACTCCAATCAGTCCCCGACCAGATGGCATCCACTAAAAAAAGCACCGTATTGCCTCCCAATTTTTCGTGTCCCATATAATCAACCAGATGTCTGTATTGTTTCATGGCATTGTGATTTGCATCTGGGAAATCATAATGCATAAAAGTTGCACTTTGCGAACTAGCTGTCTGATAGCTATCCAAGATTGAACCCTGATGATTTTTTGCTGCAAGCGAAATCCCATTCGAACTGTGTGATTTCATGGTGGGAATGTTAATCATGTAAGCTGCATCCATGTAAGCCTGAGGCAAACGGGATTTAAATTTTTTATCACTAAAAACTAGCGATTCAGTAGTCGAAATTTTTGTTGTTTCGCGTCCAAATTTACCAAATCCATCAATGTAATGTACATTGGGGTATTTAGTGTGACATAAAGTCCAAAGCGGATTGGCAAAGCATCGAAATGGGTCACCAGCCGTAATATCTTCTTGCTTTACACCTACCGAATCAATTAATTGTACAAGTACAACATACAATACTTCGGGAGTTGCATCCATTCTTTCTTTATATTCATATTGAGTTTCGGAAGTATTGGTAGTGTTTAGTTTAATAACAATTTTTTCGCCCTGTTTATATCCAACTTTACCTTTCCCATGTCGGATATTAAAATTTCTAAATAATTTATCCCAACTTTCGTTGACTGTTTTAGATTCTGTTAAACTCAAAACAGCATTATTCAACATTTTTTCAACTACATGAACATTCGTATTCTGATACCAATAATCCCCTGCAATATTTTTCATAGTCTGATTCGTTGCAGTTGCGTCATAAGCCCAAACTACACGCCCCGGATAATAACCGATAGCTGAACCAATGGGTGTATTAGTAGGCTCGGCAACTTTCACCGAACTTTTATCCGTTGCAAAAGTAAAATTGCTATTGTATCCAATAAATAAAACGGAAGCACTAATACTCAGAAACAAAAAACCGAATGCAACCGTATAATTTGCTTTTGACCACGCCTTTTTAAAACGCAGAAAAGCCAATCGTCCACCAAAAAGCGAAAGCAGATAAATCACTAAGCCCGACATGAACGGAGAAGCTGCTTGCATACAAGGATAGGCAGCACGAGAGGGCTTAGGAATAACCCGAATGAGAAACCACAAAGTAGCAGCAATCGAAACAATTATAAAGCCTGCTTTGCTGTAGCTTAGTTTACTGTTTTTTAGTTTATGGTAAAAGTTTGTCATTAATAAAATGATTTTGTTTTGAGGGATTTCGATATTATAAAAACAACCATACTCCCTAATAATTCAATGCTTTATAAATTATCAGAAAATATGGTTATTATGTAGTTTTTTTTTCTGAAATTAATAAATCACAAGTTTTTGTGTACCCATACTAATACCGGTGATACCTACTGCTTTTATAATGTAAATACCTTGTTTTAATTTAGGCACCGATATTGTTTCATTGTTATACGCGATAGGCATAACTTGACCAGCGATATTATATACAGAAATCAATACTTTTTCATTCGAATTGATTTTAATTTCTTTGTTATTAGGATTATAAACAGCATTAAACTGTACAACATTTACCTCATTTACAGCTGTATTACTGTCAACCATTTTGAAAAGTCCATAATAGTTGGAATTTGCATATTCTTGGGTTGAACTACCCAACAGACCTAATGTACCTTCGCGAACAAACAACGAAGGAGTGTTCGTGTTTTTCTTGGTACCTGCAAAATCCATGTTAATATCACCGGCAAATATTTTATCCAAACCGTAATTTGTCAAACTGTTACCATTTGTTGCAATGTCTTTATCCACGTACACTTCCATATCGTATCCATCTGCTGTTTTCTTAATAGCCCATTTAAAGGTGGATTCATCCCAGTTAGCTGCATCATATCCAAAAACCTTATAATCAGGATTAGAACCAGTAGCAGAACCAGATTCAAAATCGGGACCAGCAGAAAATGCTGGATCTTTAAGACCTACCATAGCAGGTATAATAATCTGAATTTTACCTTCACCAACTGCTTTGGCGAAATAAAATTCTATGGCATCATTTTCCCATTGAAATTTAGGATTCTGATAAACAATATTATTATCTAATACATGAACAAACATGTAAACACCATCTTCAGTCCACAATGCTTTAAATGTTGCTTTAGCATACGCTTCTGTTTGTGGAAAATTAGCTAAATTTAATACACCACCATTTAATTCATGCATAACGTTGGCAATGACTTTAGCATTTGCATTATTCCAAGCAGCTTCTGCAACACCATCAACAACTACTGTTGAATTTGTTTTTTTTATTTCGTACGGAACCAGATTTAAATCAGTATAGTTATGCCATTGAATGTAGCTGGCACAAGTGCCTTGTACAGTAAATTTTAAAGCTTCCTGTGCATTTACAAGCATAAAAGCACATAGTAATACCAATGAAAATAGTAGAGTTTTTTTCGTTCTCATAATATTTAATTTTAAAAAGTTAATAAAATAAATTGATTGTTATTTAAAAATCTTATTCGTGCATTTATAAAGCATACTAAATGCACGAATAGTTTGAATTAATATCCTGGATTTTGATCGGTTGGTTTTAATCCTGTATTTGATTCTAATTCACTTTGAGGAATAGGCAAACATTCGTTTTTGTTTGTCATGTAGCCATAATGTGCCCATTCTTTATGCGCAATATTCCAACGTCTGTAATGAAACCATATTTTGCCTTCTAAGCATGTTTCCAAATAGGTTTGATTCATAATCTCTTTCATAACATCCGAAGGGGATATATCTACATGTGAAGGCGTATTAATAGGTAGTCCATTAGCTCTTCTAACTACTTTATTCAAATATTCTTTTGCAGTTGCATCTTGATTCAAACGGTGCATTACCTCAGCATAATAAAGGTAAACATCATCTAACCTCATAATTCTGAAATTTTGACTAATGAAGCCATTATTTCCTAATCCTGCAGCATTAGCAGCTTCAACTTCAACATTATTTGGTATATATTTTTTTATTCCGTAGTTACTATAATCGAATAATTTTTTCTCCCATATTTTTTTGGATGGACTATAAACAAGTAACGTATCTACTTTGGGGGTAAAAACCGAGGTAGCCAATCGAGGATCTTTGGGTGAAACTGCATTAAGAAAAGCTCTAACACCATTTTGGTAAGTTCCATCTGTTTTATAAAAAACTATTGAAGTTAATGGCCTAACTACATCCAAAAATGCGTGTTTATTATCGAAAGTTTGCCCTATAAAAGGAGTACTAACCCGGATTAATGAATCTACATAAGCTCTTGTAGAACCAACTACCGTAGGCTTTGATGCTAATGCGTCAGCCAGAGTCTTATTATTTATTACAACCGATGAGCTAAATTTTTCAATAGTACTTTGCCTAACGATAGAAGTACCCCATGACTGTAAAGCTAAAAGACGAAAAATATAAGTCCCAGGATACCCAATAACCATGTTATTAAAGCCCACTTCAAATAATGACTCAGAATTATTAATGTATTTATAATCAAAATTATGAGCAAAATTAGGGACTAAACTATAAGCAGAATTAGCTATGATTTTATCAAAAGCTATTTTAGCGCTGTCCCACTTTTGTAAATACATGTATGTTTCGCCAAGATAAGCCTGAGCAGAACCTTTGGTTGCTTTTCCGGCTTCGGCCTCACTCCATGAAGCTGGCAGCAAACTTTCAGCAAGCTTTAAGTCTTTTACAACAGAATTATACACATCACCACAGCTACTACGCACCTTATACATTTGTTCTCGTTGAGTTAGTATAGTATCAGAGATTATAACTCCTGGAAGCTCTGGTGAATAATCAGGATTACTTGGCATTCTTACCCCAAATGAACGAACTAAATTTGAATAGGCTAACCCACGTAAAAAATAACATTGCCCCAACATAGAATGAAGTCGTGTTAAATCATCTCCTGAATATTTACCAGTATTCTCCATTGTCCTCAATCCATATATTGCATTATTTGCCCTACCTACAATATTATACCATCCTTGATAATATCCCTTAATTAATCCATTGGTTGATGAGTAATTGTAGTTATTAAAATCCGTATATCGAGATTCCGGATGAACATATTCAGCTTCACCCGTAGAGAACATCTGAATATAAAAAATTTCTCCAAAATACAACTGATCATTCGAATAAAAGCCGGCATATACCCCATTAACAGCATACTGAGCATTACTTAGCGAAGTGTAAAATGATGCAGCAGTAGGGTTATAGGGGTCATTTATCTTTAAAAAATCATCTGTACATGCACTTGATATCAAGAGGACAAGAGCAAATAAAATCTGTTTAATATTCTTATTCATATATCTTATTTTTGTGATTTAAATTAGTTGTTTTGACAGTATTTGTATTAAATATCAACCTGTAATCCGAGCATATAAATCTTCGATTGAGGGTATGAGCCATTATCAACACCAGAGCTAATTGCACTGCCAATTCCAAATTCAGGATCTAATCCAGTGTACTTGGTAAAAGTGAATAGATTCTGCCCTGACATATATAATCGAACCCGGCTAAAACCAATTGCACTACTCCACACCTTAGGAAAAGTAAATCCTAATTCAATATTTTTAATCCTGAAAAATGAGCCATCCTCAATATACCAACTGGACGGATTTGACATGTTTTTATTGGGATCGTTACCATTAATTCGGTAATTGGTAGACGATGGATTAGTTGGCGTCCAACGTGAAAGTGCTAAGGTTGTGGTGGAATAATCGTAACTCGAAAATTGATACATTTTTACTTTGCTTGCATTAAATACATCACGCTTATAAATACCGGCACTGGAAATCAACAAATCGAAACCTTTAAAATTAGCGGAAGCCTGCAACCCATAAGTAGCTTTTGGCCATGGACTTCCTATTTTTTGGCGATCGGCAGTTGTAATAACCCCGTCCCCATCTAAATCTCGGTAAATAAGATCACCTGGTGCTGTATTGGCAGTATGATAATTAATCTGAGCTAGTGCTGAAGGAGTTAAATTTGGATTTTGATTCAGAGCAATCTCACGAGCTTTAGCGTTGTATTCATCTATCTGAGCTTGTGTCTGAAATATTCCATCACATTGATAGCCATAAAAATAACCTGAACTTTCGCCTACGGTAGTTTTTGATACAAGACTTCCAGCAGCTAATACCGGACTAGCAAATATGGGGTTATTGTCGGCTAATTGTTCAACTCTATAGTTTACTGATGAAATGTTAGCTCCCAATGAATAATTAAAATCACCAACATTTCCTTTGTAGGTTACAGACATATCCAAACCTCTATTACTAATAAGCCCAGCATTTACAATTTGATACGAATTTTTAATATACTGATCTGTTAAACCTGAACTTGTTGGAAGTGGTTTGTAAAATAACATCTGGTCTGATAGTTTCTGATAGACTTCCACATTGAAAAATAAAGCATTCTTAAACAATCCCAATTCAACACCCATATCCAATTGTTTTGATTGCTCCCATTTTATAGCGGGATTTCCCATAATATAAGATTGCCTAATACTTACATTTTGAGCAACAGTACTATATGTGCCGTAAGGATAGGCTCTTGCATTTTGCATATAGGAGGTATAGTTATACTGTCCAATATTATCGTTACCGTTAATACCATAACCACCTCTAAGTTTTAAAAAAGAAATCGCAGGAAGGTTTTTAATAAAATTTTCCTCACTTAATTTCCAAGCAAAAGACACAGATGGAAAAACACCATATATATTATCTGCACCAAATTTATCGCTCCCATCCCTACGTACTACTGCCTGAACTATATATTTTTTATCGTATTGATAGTTAACCCTTCCGAACTGAGAGAGAGATCTTCCAAGCGATTCACCTCCTTCTGCGTAACGTGGAACATCAGTTTGACTTAAAACCTGAAGTCCAAATTTAGCATTGGTGCCACGGCCATTTAAATTACTACCTGCGTACTGACTGGCTTCATAACCAGCAGTTAATTGAATGCTATTTAATCCAAAATCCTTCACATAATTAGCATATACATTGAACAGCATTGACCAATTTCTATTAAAACTTAAACTTATATCTGTTGTTGAAAAATCCTTTTTATCGGTTAACTTATAAGGCAATGCGACATTTTTACTATTATCAAAAGTCATACCTCCTGCAAATGTTCCAGTAACAGTTAATCCCGGAATGATAGTAAATGTTGCATAAATATTTCCTGAAACTTGTTGATGATAATCTAATTGCCGATTCATAAGCTGGCTTGCCATTGGATTTCCACCATCAAAATCTCCAATTGATAAATAGTCAACAAAGCCAAACCCCCCAGGTTGATTATTTTCATCATACACAGGCATCATAGGAGGTGTTCTGAATATTCCATCAAGATATCTTTGTCCGTCTGCAACAGGATTAAGTTTAGAATACAATAAATTCAATGATTCTCCTATTTTTAACCATTTTCTAATTTTATAATCGGAATTGATTCGAAACGAGTATTTTTCAAATGAATTATCAACAAAGGACGGCTGCTCCTTGAAATAGGTAGTACCGATATAATAATTTGATGTTTCATTTGAGCCTGAAAGTGTCAAATCGTAATTTTGTACAATCCCCTGTTTGTACATCTCTTTAATCCAATTGGTTGTAGGATATTTTCCTATTGAATCCATATTTAAACCTTCAGGTACACCCGTTGTAGCCCACTGTTCGTTCTTTAAAGTTATGTATTGATCGGAATTGACCATTTCCGGCAACCGCCAGGCATTACTTGTTCCAGTATAAGTATTAAAACTTATCTTTGTCTTGGTTTCTCCAAGACCACGCTTAGTTGTTACCAAAATAACTCCGGCAGCAGCTTTAACGCCATATATAGCAGCCGCTGTACCATCTTTGATAATATCAATATTTTCAACATCGTTCATATTCAGTGAACTCGGGTCTCCTTGCACTCCGTCTATAATCCACAGTGGCGATCCACCATTTAACGATGTTACACCTCGGATACTAATATCTGCACCCGCTCCTGCCTGCCCACTGCTTTTCATGGCGTAAACCCCTGATACCTTCCCTTGCAGTGCTGTGGACACATTGGCTGATGCCGTATTTTGGATTTGATTACCTTTCACTTGAGCAATAGAACCAGTAACATCTGCTTTTTTTTGAATGCCGTATCCTACCACAACTACTTCATCTAATAGTTTGCTATTTTCTATTAATTTTATATTTAGTTGATGCTGGTTCTTTACATTTATTTCTTGTGATAAATAACCTATATAAGAAATAGACAATTTGCTGTCTTCTGGAACATCTAAAGAAAACTTACCATTTATATCGGTAATAACTCCAATAGTAGTGCCATTTACCTTAACACTTGCTCCAATAATTGGCTCTCCTTTTTCTTCGGTTACAATACCCGTTATTTTTTTATTCTCCTTGGGTAATGAAGTTTTATTTTGAAGTTTCTGTGGAATAAAAATGGAGATATTTTTGCCGTTTACCTCATAGTTTATGCCTTTGTTTTTGAATAAAATAGTGAGAATTTCATCCACGCTCTTCTCTTTTAAATCAATTGTTACTTTTTGTTTCAAATCCACATCGTTACTACGAACAAGAAAAGAGTATCCACTTTTTGCTTCAATTTCGTTTAATATCTCACTTAATTGCTTGTCTTTTTGTTGGATACTTATTTTCCTCTCTTGGGAATAGGTCGTATTAATAAACGAAAAAACTGTAATAAGGAGAAGTAAAAATCTTTTTTTCATCTTGATTTTCAATTTAGTATTTGTGATTATATGTTATATATTAAACTGTAACGGATTTTATTAAAACTATTTTCAAGGAATGCAAAACGCCTTACTTTTGGTTAATTAGACTCACATTTTTACCATTAAAAACACGTGTATATTTTTTGTCAACATCAATGTATTCCAATATCTTTTCAATTGGTTGATTCAAATCAAGACTGCCTGAAAATAATTCTTCTTTTATACGCTGAGATTTTATTTCAATTTGAATATCATATTTTCGCTCCAAATTTTTGGCTATATCTTCCAGTGTAGCATCAACAAAGCAAAGTTTACCCGTTGTCCAAGTTGAGGAACGTGAAGCATCTACCTTATGTGACGTAATTGTTTTATTTGCTTTATTGAAAACCATTTTTTCGTTAGGCAATAAACTTAATATTTTTGTATCATTTCCAGATTCGAACGAAACATCAACCTTACCTTCTAATAAATCCACTTCAATTGCATTTTCATCTGCATAGGAGCGAACATTGAAAACAGTGCCTAATACTTTTACTTTTATATCATTGGCATAAACGAGAAATGGCTTTTTTGGGTTTTTCTGAACCTCGAAATAACCCTCGCCGGTAAGGTTAACAGTTCTAGTTTCATCTCCGTAAGAATTGTTGTATTTTAATGTTGAGCCCGAATTCAACCATGCTACTGTACCATCAGGTAAAACTATTTTGGTTTGTGAACCAAGAGGCACAACGGTTTCATAGCTCATCAGGTTTTTTGATGAATTATTGTATCCGTTATAAATATAGTATGTAGAAATAGAAGTAGAAAGAACGAAAATAATAATTGCAGCAACTTTGAAGAAATATTGCAAGAAAACAGGTTGTCTATTTAACGACAAACCATAATTCAAAAGTTGTAATAAGTTTTTGTAATTTGAATTTTTTTCAGATTCAATAATTGGAATTAAAGAAATGGCTCTTGTTTTTACCATTTCGTTATATTGAACTTTGAACTTGGGGTCGGAATTTAGAATGTCTAACAATACACCTTCATCATTGTCAGAAATATTCTCTGATAGATGATTCATCATTAGTTTTTCGAATTGCTTTGTTTTGTCTATCATTAGTTCGGTTTGATTGCTTTTTATTGCTCTCTGTAAATTAATACACATCTCGACTCTCAAACGTTTAGTCTAAATCATAACTGTCCGAACAATTTTTAGAAATAAAAATAGAAAAGTCCAAAAGTATTATATTTGTAGCTACGAAACTCAAATAAAAACAAGAGAACTTTTCTATGGCAACAAAATTAGGAAAAAAAATCAGATATTCCAATTTTCAAACAGATTTTGGATTTAATACCAAATGGATTATTAAGAAAGTCGATAGCAAAACACC
>MNZK01000102.1 GCA_001873635.1 Porphyromonadaceae bacterium CG2_30_38_12
TCTGCTTGGTATCACCACCCTGTTTTTCGACCTTTTCTATTAAATCAAAATAATTACCTGAGAAATGGCTTATTCGTTCCTGGCGAATTGGTTCGGAAAGTTCAGCTGCCTCGGGATGTAATAAGAAATAAAGATCGCGACGATTGGCTGCATAAAGACCAGCTTTACGAATATATCGTTGGGCTTGTAAATCGTTGCTATCGTTCATTGCTTTTGCCAATAAAATATGCGCATGTGGGAAAAAAGGAAATTCCTGGATTATTTCCTGAAGTTCCTCGACCACATCGGATGAAATTGCTGCTTGATTTTGCAGTAAAGAATAAAAATCTTGTTGTGTCATTGCATTTCAATTCATTACCATTTTGCCACTGTTTCGTTGTATATATTATCAGCTACTTCTTCGATTATTGTTTTCAAAATTTCATCCTGAACATCATTTAGCATTTTGGAGCTATCAAAAGTTTGATAGGCTGAATATTTTTTTTCAAAATCATCCTCCGGGTTTTTGGTATTTGTAAATCGAACATTAAAAGTTACCGTTAGCTTTGTTTGCGAAGCGTAGGTATCGGCGCTAATAGCCATTGGCGTTAAATAATACTCTACAATTTCGCCCTCAATATGCATGTCGCCTGACTTTTTGAGCACCTGTAAACGCGTGTTGCGGGTATAAATATCACGCAGTTTCTCGGAAAACTGCTGTGCTAATGGAGCATATACCAACTCGGCATTATTAGTGAACTCAGCTACCGAAATTGTTTTAGTTTTACTGTAATCGATGGAAGCACCATTAAATTTATACGAAATACTGCATCCCGAAAGGACAACAAGACTAAATAGAGCTACCAGATGCAAAAACAAAGTTCGTTGCAAGCTACGTTCACCGAAATTTGATTTATTCAATGCCATATTCTTTAATTTTTCGGTAAAGAGTTCGCTCTGAAATTTTCAGTTCGTCGGCTGCTGGCTTACGTTTGCCCCGATATTTATCCAAGGTTTTCCTAATCATAAGCGTTTCCATTTCCTCAAGCGATTGCGGTTGAGCATCATTATCGTCTTCGCGATACACTTCTGCTTCAACAAAATCATCTGTTTTATCTACATTGGTAACAAAAGATTTATTCTCTCGCGTATTATTTTCCCTAACATGATTATCAAACGAAATACTATCTCGTGAAATTTTATCAGAAATGATATCCACAGGCAAATTGTTTCCATTTTGAACCTTACTGAATAAGGAGTCCGATGAGGGCATGTAAGAAGCTGAATAGGTATTTTCTCCGTTGTTCACATCGGGTTTATTCCCTTGCATAATATCATGAACTATTTTTTTCAAATCGTTCATATCTTTTTTCATATCAAACAAAACTTGATACAGGATTTCTCGTTCACTGTTGAAGGTTTTATTTTCATTCCCAAAAGATGAAAACAATGCAGGCATACGTTCAGCCTCATTATCAGGCAAGTAGGTACGCAATATTTGAGCATTTATTTCGCGTTGCTGCTCGATAACAGAAATTTGCTCGGTGATATTTTTCAACTGCCGAATGTTACCATTCCAATAATAATTCATCAAAAGCCGTTTGGCATCTTCGGTCAACCGAACAGGCGGCATGCGATACTTTTCAGCAAAATCGGACGCAAACTTACGAAATAAAAGTGCAATATCTTCTTTGCGGTCGCGCAGTGAAGGTACGGATATAGGCACGGTATTGAGCCTGTAAAAAAGGTCTTCGCGAAACTTTCCATCACGAGTTGCCTGACTCATATTTAGATTAGTAGCAGCAACTACGCGCACATCAGTTTTTAAAGTTTTAGATGAACCCACTTTGATAAATTCACCCGTTTCGAGTACTCTGAGCAAACGCACTTGCGTGGAAAGGGGCAATTCACCAACTTCGTCTAAAAAAATTGTACCACCATCAGCAACTTCAAAATAACCTTTTCGGTCGGCAGTAGCACCCGTAAAAGAACCTTTTTCGTGACCAAACAATTCAGAATCAATAGTACCTTCGGGTATCGCACCACAGTTCACAGCTATGTAAGGACCGTGCTTACGATGGCTGTAATGATGAATGATTTGAGGAAAACTTTCTTTTCCAACGCCACTTTCACCGGTGATGAGTACCGACAAATCGGTAGGGGACACTTGCACAGCAATATCAATAGCACGGCTCAACAAATCGGAATTACCAATAATCCCAAACCGTTGTTTTACAGCCTGTATTTCACTAATTTGCATAAATAGTTCGTAAACTTTATTGAAAATTTGAGAGAATAAAAAAACAGAAACCTGACAAAAATAACAAAAATAATTGAAATCTTGTTTTTTCGGAACTTAATTTAGCAAAAAGTTATTTAAAATAGATATTATTCTGACTAAAAGCTAAATGATTGATTTATAAGAATAAAACATGAACTCACGAAAACACAAAATTTTATCAAAAACATTCATTCCGGAATTATCAATATATAAGGCACAAAGCATAAAACATGAATGTTTTAATTTAATGAGCATTATCTAATACACTCAAAAAAAAACTTGAATTTTTTATGAGAGTTTCCAGCAATGGGTATATATTATAAGAATCCGTGTCTTCGTGACTTAGTGTTTAAATTTAATTTGCTAATTTTCAATGATATAAATATATATTCCAAATAAACTCGAATACACCTAACGAGACTTTGTAACTTTATTTTTCTAAACGTTTCATGGCTTCGATAGTAGCTTCGCGGCTACTAAAAGCGGAAAAGCGAACAAATCCTTCGCCGCTTAATCCAAAGCCAGCACCTGGAGTGGTAACAATATTTTTTTCGTTCAATAAAAAGTCAAAATACTCCCAGCTACTCATACCTTCGGGAGCTTTTGCCCACACATAAGGTGCATTGACGCCTCCAAAAACTGTGTAGCCAGCCTTTTGGAGCGCTTGGCGAATGATGCGGGCATTTTCGGTGTAAAACGCAATCAGCTCTTTTACTTGTTTTTTACCTTCGGGCGTGTAAGTAGCTTCGGCAGCCCGCTGCACAACGTAGGATGTACCATTAAATTTAGTACTATGACGCCGATTCCACAATGCATTAAGCGCAATTTTCTCACCATTACTTGCAAAAGCAAAAAGCTGCTTTGGAACAACAGTGTAAGCGCAACGCGTACCAGTAAATCCAGCTGTTTTAGAGAAACTTCTGAATTCGATAGCTACCTCTTTGGCTCCATCAATTTCGTAAATGCTGCGTGGCACGTTCTCTTCGGTGATAAATGCTTCGTAAGCAGCATCGAAAAGAATAATGATGTTGTTAGCTTTGGCATAATCTACCCAAACCTGTAATTGAGAATGCGTCAAAGTAGTTCCGGTTGGATTATTGGGGTAACATAAATAAATAATATCTACTTTTTCGGTAGGCAGTTGCGGAACAAAATTATTTTCGGCATTACAAGGCAAATACACCAAGTTGCTCCAAACATTTTGTTCGTTAGGATCACCCGCACGACCGCCCATGGCGTTGGTATCCACATACACAGGGTAACTTGGGTCAGTTATTGCCACGCGATTGTTCACGCTAAAAATATCGCCAATATTACCCGTGTCGCTTTTAGCGCCATCGCTTACAAAAATTTCATCGGCATTGATATCCAATCCGCGAGCAGCGTAATCGTTTGCCACAATGGCATCACGCAAAAAAGCATATCCTTGCTCGGGTCCATATCCGCGAAAAGTTTCGGCATGACGTTGTTCTTCAGCGGCTTTGATAATAGCATCAACGGCAGCATCGGGCAGTGGAAGGCTCACATCGCCTATACCCATGCGAATGATATTTGCCTCTGGGTGTGCTTCTTTATGTTGTGTTACTCGTTTTGCAATCTCAGAAAATAAATAGGTTGCAGGTATCTTAATAAAATTATCGTTAATATGTGCCATTTGTATTAAATTTGTAAAGTTTATAAATTAAATTATCTCTCCTTCAAAAACAGTAGTAGCCCCACCAGTCAGATAGACGTGATTATCAGACTCTTTCCATTCAATAGTAAGTTCTCCGCCCAAAAGTTCGACCGTGGTTTTGCGTTCGTTTTTACCATTTAGCACACCAGCTACAACCGAGGCACAAGCCCCAGTTCCACAAGCAAGCGTTTCGCCCGAACCGCGTTCCCAAACTCGCATGCGAATGTGTGCGGGTGAAAGCACTTCAATAAATTCCGTGTTGGTACGATTTGGAAAGATAGCAGTGGCATTCTCAATTGCGGGACCAAGTTGCGGTAAATTAAGCGACAACACATCAGGCATATAAATGATAGCATGGGGATTTCCCATAGAAACAGCTGTGATAGTATAACTTAGATTTTCATCAATTTGTATGGGTTCGTTTATTACTAATTTTTTTTGAATGGTAGTCGGAATTTGAGTACCCACCAAAATAGGTTCGCCCATATCCACAGTAACTTTTTCTACCTTATTATCCGCTCCAACAAAAAGCTCCAATATTTTCACACCAGCCAAGGTTTCGAGTGTAACAGTATTTTTGTTAGTCAATCCTTTGTCGTAAACATACTTACCTATGCATCGCGAAGCATTTCCGCACATTTCCGACTCCGAGCCATCAGCATTGAACATGCGCATACGAAAATCGCAAGTTTCGGAAGGTAAAATCAGTACCAAACCATCCGACCCAATTCCTTTGTGGCGATCGCTGTAACAAATTGAAAATGAAACTGGATCAGCAATTGTTTCAACAAAACCGTTTACATAAATATAATCGTTACCAATGCCATGCATTTTAGTAAATTTCATACGTTCTCTAATTTAAAATTAATTTTTTGTAGTTTCAAAAGTAACTATTTTTACAAAAGTAATACTAATTTCACAAAGCATAAAACAATTGCCATCAGATATGGTTTAACAAAAGTAAAAAATCACAAAATGAAACAAAAAAGCCACCATCTACTACGATTTATAAATAAAAAAGCCACAAATTAACAATATAAAAACAAGATGAAACAAAACACTCGCAAACGATTGCGCTAAATATTCAGGTATTATATATTCGTTAACTATAATTATTTGTAACAATACATTTATATTTGTAACTGATATTAAGTTTTTCAAAAATCAAATTTTACAACACATTAAATTATGTTTATTATGAAGAAAATTAGTTTACTCGTTTTATTAGCTTTATTTACAAGAATTAGTATAGGTCAAACAACTTATTCTTGGAGAAATGACCAGAACCCTACAAGCGGACAATGGAATGTTTATACTTATTGGTGGAATGGATCAGGTCCAGCACTTCCAACAGGTGCGGAAATTTTATTGTTAGATGGTAGCGTTGGCACTACTATGACAAATGATTTGACTGCCACTAACAGATACAGAATTTTTTTTGGTACTGCAGGTTCAGAAAGAACAATTAGTGGCACTACCGAAAATACTTTTTATGATTACTCATTAAATAAGCCAAAAATTGAGAACAACTCATCCAACAATCAAACCATAGGGTTTCCTTTTAAAATTGGAAACTCCAATGGAATTGAATTGAATCCAACAGAAGGCGATTTGACTATAACTGGGGCATTGAATAGAGGTGGCTTCACGATATGGGCATACAGCGCAGGGTCAAAAATATTAAAGGTGCAAAGCGCTTTTACTGGTGGTGGTGATATTTATTTACTTTCAGGAGTCGCCATGGAAGTTGGAACAAATGGTTCAATTGAAGGTGGTGTTGTATATGTTGAAAATGGAAGTTTAGCATTTACGGGAACAGGAAATTTAAGCTCAACGACCGATGTTCGGTTAAGTGCATCAAAAACAATGGATTTAAATAATGTAAATGTAACTGTTAAGTCTGTTGCTGAGAGAGGAACAGCAAATGCTGGAACAATTTCACTTGGCTCTGGAAATTTAACAATTACTGGTGGTTGGAGTGGCACATTATATCAAAATTCCATTTCTGGTACGGGAGGTTTAATTAAACAAGGAACTGGAACTTTAGCAATTTACGGATCACAGACATATACAGGCATTACTACTATAGATGGTGGCGTATTATCCGCTTCAACAGATTTGTTAAGTTCAGCTATTATTGTAAAAAACGCAGCTACTTTCACTGCGACCGAAAACATATCAGTAAATGATTTAGTATTAGAAAATGGCTCTATATTAGATATTGCATTAGGTAAAGTTCTAACTATTAACGGAAAGTTGTCTGTTGCGGGAAATTATACGCTATCAGGTGGAGGCACAATTTCTGCCGGAACAACAGGAACTATTGAGTTTGCCGGCACGAATGAACAATTTTTATCTGGAGACAATATTTCAGGAACTTTAAAAATTATACAAATTAATGCAGGCGCTAAATTAAGTACCACAGGAACAATTACTGCCACAACATTGAATTTGAAAAGTACTTCGGATGGTACAGCTACATTCAAAGATAATGGCACATTAACAGCCACCAATATCAACGTAGAACAATATTTAGATTCAGCAAGAAATTGGTATATATCCAGCCCGCTTACCAATGCTGTAACATCTTCGTTAACACATTACAAATACCTCGAGGATGGAAGTAATAGTGGTTACACAACTCCAGCAACAGCATATTGGGCAAACGTACCGACAAGCACTGCTATGACACCAGCTATGGGTTATATTGCACAAGCAACGGGTGCAACAACTTATACATTTACAACAAGCACGGGAAGTTTGAATAATGGTAATGTTTCGACTCCTACTTTAACACGCACACCATTAAAAAACGGATTCAACTTAATTGGCAATCCATATCCATCTTACTTAGATATGGATGGTTTTTCTTCAAGCTTACTTATTGAAACAACTTATTGGATACGAAGCAACAACAGGGGCTATGTATTCGATACCTATAACATTCCAAGTGCGTTAAGTACAGGCTTAAGTGGTAAGACTGTAAGTAGATACATTCCACCCATGCAAGGATTTTGGGTAAAACTGAAAGCAGAACAAACTTCAGGCACATTGCAGTTTACAAACCTAATGCGTGGACATGCCAATGATGCTGCAAACACATTCAGAGCTCCAGCAGAGTCAGTAAATAAAATCGCACGATTACAAATAATATCTAACAAAAACATAGATGAAACTCTTATTTATTTCCATCCAAATGCCTTAAACACTTTCGATGATTATGATTCTCAAAAAATGTTTAAAGACGAAGCTGGAACTCCTGAAATTTATACTTTTACTGACAGCAAAAACTTAGTAATCAATGGCTTTTCGGATATTCAATTAAACACCGAGATACCTGTAGGTTTCCGCACTGGAATTACAAACCCTGCACAAAACTATACCATGAAAGCATCGCAAATGCAAAATTTTGATCCAACAATCGAAATGGTATTGATTGACAAAGAAAACAACAATGCTGAAACCCTTATGAGCGAAGGTACGGAATTTACGTTCAACTCGGGTGCTGTAAATACAACAAGCCGTTTTAGCATAATTTTCCGTACGAAAGGCTCGACCACAGACGGTTGCTGCTTCAACACAAATAGCGACCTCATGCAGGTAACACGCAATGACAAGCAACAAATTGTAGTAAACTGCACAGCAGAAGTTGCAGCAAACGCAAGCATTTCGGTATATAGTGTATCTGGTCAAAAAATTGCTACACAAGCCATTCAAAAAGGCAATACTATTGTCAACGTCCATTTAAATGCGGGTGTTTATATTGTGAAACTAAACACTGAAGGTAAAACAAGTACAGCAAAAATTGCACTTTAAGACTTTGAGACATTCAAACTTCACAATTTAAAACAAAACATGGTAAAAAGGAAAAAACAGCAATACAGGCAGCCTGAGTTAAAAACCATTCTGATTGACACAGAAATATCGCTGCAATTACAATCAGAACCGCCCATAGGACCAAATGAAAGTATAGGTATGATGCAAAACAAGGTTGATCTATTTAAGGAAATCATCGCATAAAAAAAATAAAAATCCTCGATAATTTCGAGGATTTTTATTTTAATATAATTGCCATTCGATATTTATGCTTATTTTTGCATACGAAGCAATAAAAAAACAACTTAAAAAAATGAAATATGGATATTCAGACGCTTAACAGTATTAAATCAAAATTTGTAGCCCGTCAAGTTGCCGACGAATTGGTGATTGTTCCACTTAGTGGCAATGTAGCTCAGATGAATGAACTATTCACGCTCAACGAAACAGCCAAAATCATTTGGGAAAACATTGGCGAAAATCAAACCATTGCGACTTTAAAAAATCTACTTACCGAAACCTTTGATGTAGATGATGCTACTGCCGAACAAGATATTTTGAAATTTTTAGAGCAAATGGATGTGCTTCAAAAATACCTCAATTAGAAAAAAAAATTAAAATGCGCCAATAATGATAGGAACAAGTTTCAAATTGTCGATAGCCGAAATGTGCATACATTTACATGCGGAAAGTAGCATGATGGTGCTGGAAGATGGTTATGAACCATTTTTGGTGAACGACAATACCATTCCTGAAATTGATGTACATTTTATTCGACAGAAACCAATATTTAATGAAGCACATTTCAAATTAGTTTTTGAAGCCCAAAATGAAACACAACGATTTTACAGCATTTATAAAAATGCCGATGGCTTATGCTTTATCATTTACAACCAACAAACCATCGATGAAGTGCAACAGATAGCTTATCTGAATAATGACTTTGATAGTTGGGAAATACATAGCACCGATTCGGTAGCATTAAAATACCCTATGGGACCCATATTGATGCATTATTTAACCCTTAAAACCGATGCTGTTTTGATGCACGCATCGTGTGCCTACGATGGCAAAAAAGGTCGCATGTTTAGTGGCTTTTCGGGAGCTGGAAAGAGCACTATGTCCAAAATATGGGCAGATGCAGGAAGTGTGATTATCAACGATGACCGTCTGATAATACGCAAGTTAGAAAAAGAGTTTTTTGTATATAACACTCCAATGTATTACGTAGATCAATCAAAGAAAGCACCCTTGGATGCGATTTATTTAATCAGACATGCATCAAGAAACAGTATTCAAAAACTTCAAGGCGCTTATGCCGTATCGCGGATAATGGCATTTTGCATACAGAACAATTTTGACAGTTCATTCATTTCCAAACGGATCAATTTGTTTACAGAAATTTGCTCACAAGCATCCATTTTCGATTTAGGAGTTGTGCCTACGCCAGAAATTATTGACTTTATCAAAGCTAATGAATAAATCAGATGCCAATAGCTCATTGCTTGATTTTGCCGAAACCTTACTCGACGATAAGCTAACACTGGAGATTAGAATGCAGGGATACAGCATGTTTCCCACATTGAAAGGTGGTGAAATAGCCTATATTCAGAAATGCTTACCTGAAGATGTGAAACGAGGGGACATTCTTGTTTTCCGACATCGAGGAAAATTTATTGCTCACCGATTGATGAGTATCGACAAAAAATTACAAACATTTACTGCGAAAGGCGATAACAACAAACATTTTGATTCCACTTTTCATTTTTCTGATTTGACAGGCATAGTAAAAACTATAAAGAGAACTAATGGTGAAAAAAAAATCAACTCCTTCGGGATGGAGGTTCGCAAACAGCTAACCATCACATTTCCAACCATAACGACAGCACTCAACAACATACATCTGCAGTTTAGCAACCGAATAATTAACAGCAAATCAACGCTTAAAAAACTCATTAAAAACATTCAGCTTGCAACAGAAACTGCTTCACGCTTGGTTACATTCAATGCTTTACTATCAGTTTTGCAGGGCGTCATGCCTTTTGTACTGATAGTTTGCATGAAAGCCTTAACCGACTTTTTGACGCCAACTGCAACAAACGAACCCACTAATGAATATCAGTTTATGGGCTTGCTTAGCCTAACAGCCTTCGTCTATTTAACAATTGGAGTGCTTACTGAAATTCGCAATTTGTATGGCGAAAGACTTACTCAAAAGGTACTGCAAAACATATATGGAAAAGTGCAGCAAAAGCATATCGAATTAGCATTATCTCATTTAGAGAATCCCAAATCGTTGGACAAAATACACCGTGCTGTACAAGAATCGAGCTACCGACCCATAAAATTTATCAACGAGATATTTACGCTACTCAAATCAATTGCATCGTCCATTTTTTTGGCAGGAATTTTTTTAAGCATAAAATGGTATCTTGTTGTTGTTCTGATAATTGCTGTAATCCCCGTGGTGCTCATTCGATTGAAATTTGCACGTAAGTTTCATCGTATGAAAGACACACACAGCACACCCGAACGAGAAATGTACTATTATAACCGTATCCTCACTGGCTTTCCATTTGCCAAAGAGCTTAAGTTATTTGGATTTGCCACATTTTTTCGGAGCCGCTTTGATAAACTCCAAAAACGTCTTTTTTCCGAGAAACTCCAACTTCGACAATCGGAAGTTTGGTGGAACATAGCCGCACAGTTATTTTCCGTTTTCCTAATATTTGGTTCATTGGCTTACGTGGCTTATTTGAAAACTACGGGAGAAATAAGTATCGGTGCTGTGGTACTTTTCTTTTTTGCATTTCAACGAGGCTACAGTGTTTTGAGCGATTTATTTCGTTCTATGACCCAAATCATGGAGGACAATAGCTACATGTGCGATGTAAGAGATTTTTTAGAAGTGACGGCGGCAGAAACTTCATATTCACATCCACAAAAACAATTTGGATTGCAAAAAGCTATTCATGTGGAGCATGTCAGTTTTCGATACGAAACGAGTAAGCGCGAAGCTCTAAAAAACATTAACTTACACATAGAAGCCGGAAAAACAGTTGCCATCGTAGGAGCTAATGGCTCAGGAAAGACCACTTTTATAAAACTTTTATGCGGTTTTTATATGCCATCGCAAGGTAGCATCACCTTTGACGATGTAGATATAAGGCTTTTGGGTCAAGCAACTATTGCACAAAATATGGCAGCCGTTTTTCAGGATTTTGCGCTTTACAACATCAGTGCACTGCAAAACATAGCTCTTGGGAATGTACATATAAAGCCTAATATTGCAAAAGTGAAGCAAGCTGCATCTGATGCTGGAATTGACGAAGTGTTAGAAAATTTACCCCAAGGGTACCACACCTTATTAGGAAATATCTTTCAGGGAGGTGAGGAGCTGAGCATTGGACAGTGGCAAAAATTGGCTTTAGCAAGAGCCTTTTACCGCGATGCACCGCTATTAATTTTAGACGAGCCATCGAGTGCCTTGGATGTGCATGCCGAATCACAAATCATGCATGCGCTGCAAAAACTTACAACAGGAAAAACCTCCATAGTAATCAGTCACCGGCTTAATTCTGTACAATGGGCTGATACAATTTTTATGTTTGATGCCGGTGAAGTTGTAGAAATAGGATCACATAAAACATTAATGGCAAAAAAAGGCAAATACTATGAACTATACAAAACTACACGCGAAAATTAAATCAACGCTTTTAAAAAAAGGACTTACCATATTCTTTATTTTTATATTATCAGCTTGCAGTAGCAAGCTACCCCTAAATACAAGCTATTCGGGCAATTGGTTATGTGAAGAAAATGGTTCAGTAACAGGTTATAGTAGTTATGTGGTGATACTCGAAAACAACAATAATGATAGCTCAACGTATATTTTACGCAATTTTTTCAACACAGGCGATAACGCAATGATTGTGATAAAAATCCAAAACGACTCCATAGCGCTTGTGCAGCAGCCAAGTACTCAGGGTCAAATAATTTCTGAATTGGAGGGAAAAGGAATTGCATACCAAAAACTGAACTTCAACTACGTACTTTTTGATGGCGAACGCAATCATATCGTAAAAACTCAACTCACTCGTCCGTAACATCGGAGCAAAAATATATGCTTTCAAAAACCAAAGGGATAGTACTTCATAGTATTAAATACTCCGAATCGTCGCGTATTATTACCATTTACACAGAGCTTTTTGGCAGGATTTCGTATTTGGTACGGGGCATAAACAAACGAAAATCACCTACAAAAGTAGCATTTTTTCAACCATTAAGTTTGGTTGAAATGGAGGTAGTGCATGTTCCTACCAAAGATATTCAAACTATCAAAGAGATACGCATCGACATTGCCTTTGGTGGTATTCCTTATGATCCGGTAAAAAATGCACTTGCCTTATTTATAGCCGAATTTCTATATCGCATTATTCGTCTTACCGTGCCTGATAGCAGGATGTTTCAATACATTTCAAATGCTTTACAATTTTTAGATTGCAGTTCGGAATCACTGGCAAATTTTCACCTTGTTTTCATGATAGGCTTGAGCCGATTTTTGGGTTTTGAACCCAATAACAGCGACCAAGCTGCCAAGTTTTTTGATTTATTAAATGGGATTTTTGAGCATAACAAACCATTACATACGCATTATTTACGCGATGAAAAAGTTGATTTATTTTCAAGATTAATAGAAACTGACTTTTTCAATATGCACCAGGTTAAACTTTCGAGGGAGCAGCGAAATGAACAGTTAGATAGCCTCATTGAGTATTATCGCTTACATGTAAACGGGTTTCAGGGTTTAAATTCAACAGCCGTTTTGCAAAACTTATTTGACTAAAGTTTAAGTTTTGTTTGTTCCAATTGTATCCGAGTTTTGCTTTGTGTAACAAAATAAACGCCGACAAAAACCAATAACGCCGACACAAAATGTTCGACCCTGAACGTATCCAAACCCATAGCCACCGTAGCCAAAGAGGCGATAATCGGTTGTGTGTAATTATACATACTTAATGTTGTGGGCAGCAAAAATTTTTGTGCCGAGCCAAGCAGTAAGTACGATATAAACGATGCAAAAACAATCACATAGGCTATTTTCCAAAGTACGATAGCACTGAGCACAGCAGGATTAAAATGCATTAAAGCTTGGTGAGCAAAAGGATATGTTTGAATAGTACCAAACAAAAATAGCCATCGCATGATGGTAAATGGTGAATATCGAACGATAAGACCTTTAAATAAAGTCAAATACAATGCAAAGGAAAAAACTGCTATAAAAACAATCGCATTGCCAATAAAATGACCCTGACCGACATGCTCATAATACTGCCCAAAAATAAGAAATAATGCACCCGATGCACCTATTAGTACCCCAAAAGCTTTCTTAAGTGTGATAGGTTCTTTGATAAAAATTGCCGCGAAAAGCATACTTAGAATAGGCAAGGTAGTGATTACGATGGAGGCATCGATAGGTGAGGTTTTAGATAAGCCCACAAAAAAAGGTATTTGATTGGCAGTGAGCGCAAAAAAAGCTGCTAAGAAAAAAAGTATTCGATCCTTGGTAGGTACTTTTTCGACTTTGACAAACAGCGCCGACGCCCAAAAAAGAATAAGACCTCCCAAAATACGAAAAAAAGTAAGCAAAATAGGATCTATAATTTCGGGCATTAGAGAGCGAGAAATAGGATGATTTATTCCAAAGAGCAAGTTGGCAGCCATAATAGCGATATGGCCATTCCATTTATTTTTTTCCATGAGGTACAGCAAAAGCTTTCGCAGTAATATTTTCTATTTCGACCAACCAGACTTTGACGTTTTGAATAGCAGGCTTTGAATATTTAAAAGAATT
>MNZK01000023.1 GCA_001873635.1 Porphyromonadaceae bacterium CG2_30_38_12
AACGTGCTGATATTTACTTTTCTCAGGCTCGCTATATGGCTCAATTTTACGATTATCAAGGTGTTAAAATGCGTATGCTTGTGAATGAAACAGACCTGCTCTCCATTGGTTTATCCGGAAAATATCAATTGAAAAATGTGGTTACGGTGCTCCAAGCGGTTGACGTGTTGCGTGATTTGGGCTACAGCGTGCAGCGAGAGCATGTGGCAACAGGGTTCGCGGATGTTGTTGCGCTCACTGGGTTTATGGGGCGTTGGCAGCAAGTGCAGCAAAGGCCAAGTCTTGTGTTGGACACTGCTCACAATGTGGCGGGAATAGAGGCTGTTGTTGCTCAGCTTCGGAGCATTCAATGTCGTACTTTACGTATTGTGATAGGCATGGTGAGCGACAAGGATATTGACGCTGCGTTGCAACTTTTACCAAGGTCTGCTCACTATTATTTCACGCAGGCTAACATACAGCGCGCTTTGCCAGCTCCTCTTTTGCGAAAGCAAGCTAATCAGTACCAGTTGCTTGGTAAGGATTTTGCTGATGTGAAAACCGCCGTATTTGCTGCCCAACAGGATGCAAATGCCGACGATTTTATACTTATTTGTGGAAGCAACTTTGTAGTTGGTGAAGCGCTGGTGTTTTTACAATGATTTTTGACTTGCAGTTCGATAGGTGAGTTTATACACGAAAGGATAAACTTGGCAGGCAACACAAAAATTAATGCTTGCTTCGAGTAGGGCGCACAATCCGAAAATTGCCGTAAAAATAAATGCAACTGTTTGTAAATTAAGTATCGACGCGACTAAAATGATAGAAGCAAAAATAACACCAATTCGAGCTGCGAAAATCTTGGGTCCGCTATTGATAGGTTTTTTGGTGATGTGAAACTTATCTATAATAAATTTAGATACGCTTGCCAAAATGCTATACTTAGCAAGTTGAGCACCACGCAAAATGAAATCGATGAGTAAGAAAGCAATGGGAACTATGTTGTTTGTCAGCACATAAACTGTCAGTAGAATTACTGTCAGAGCACCATTGAAGCGAGCTACGTTTTCGTCAATTTTGCTGGAGGAAATAGGGCATATTGCATTGGGATTCATAATCTATCTTTTTATGGGGTATGAAATTATTTTGTTAGTTTTTTTTACAATGCAAAATTAATACACCCTCTAACTTACTACAATACCCCAATGATAGTATTTTTAACTACCATAAGGATGGTAGAGGGCATCGATGTTAGTGAATTAAACGCCCGGATTGAAACATTTATATCCCGAAAAAACCTACGCCGATAAGTTAACTGCTGATAATACTGGGGCAGCAAATGAGGCGGAAAGGTTGCTGCTTTATCATACCTATATTTATGACGTACAGCGAACTAAAGGACTTAACAACTCCACTAATACCAAATATGAAATCGGATTCGATATTAAATTGAGCGAAAACCAAAAAATATTGGTTGTGGGTTATTGGGACAATACGCCCGCCAACGGAATGCACTAAGATTATTTCACTACCATCGACGGACTTTTCGAGAAAAACCGACGAAATGTCGATAATCCAGATTATTACATTCCTAAAAAGTTGAAAGAATTGGTTGCTTTTATTTTTGTTAGAAAAATATTTATCATCCAGAGAGATTTTAAATGAAATTACAGTTTCACATTAATTAAAAACTTATTCAATATTTTTTTTATTCTTATTTATCTTTTAATTGCTCTATTTTAAAATGAAAAACATTAGTTTTATTCTTGCATTTTGCATTGTGTTGGGAGTATCTGCTCAAGTGAAAAAACCTAAAGAAAAGCCTGTATTTACAGAAGTGTCCAACAAGGATATTGTGCAAAGTGTTTTCCCTGAAGCTGCCAAGGTCGAAAAACTGAACGATTTGTGGTATAGGGTGTTGGATGGTCAAAACAAAGTACTTGGTTTTGCTCTTTCTAGTTCGAATGCTTGCGAAGAAGTGAAAGGATATCATGCCAAAACACCTGTAATGATAGTTACTAACAAAGCTTTTGAAATAAAAAAAACAGCCCTTTTATCCTATTGGGAAACAAAAGGTCATGTACGTAAATTACAAAAGAAAGGCTTTTTTGATTTGTGGAATGGTAAAACCTTATCAGCAGCCAAAACAGTAAAATTAGATGCTTACACTGGTGCTACAATTACTGCCAAAGCCGTGGGCCGAAATGTAAACTTCTTGCTTAAAAATGGCATAAAAAAGTTGCCTCAAAATTAAATTCCAATACTTTCGATTTTATCCACATAGCCCAAAGATTCATCTTTGGTCTATGTTTGTATGTCGGGCATGGTATAAAGCAGTGTATCCCTTTCGCCATCTGCTCGGTACTTCATTTTTGAACTGTTAACCATCTTTGTTATTTTAAGACAAAGATAATGGAGTCAATTTAATCCCAACAGATGGGGATAGCGGAAGGGATACGTTGTACTACATCCAATAATTATTAATTTTATGGATTAATTTATTAGTGTGTTTGTCATTGCCGGCACTATCTTTAATCTAATTACTCATTTATAAGTACTTTGCTAATGCCATTGCTTTTTTTGAGTACCTGAATTTGGAGAGGAATCCGTTCCTTGAGGCTATCTACATGCGATATAATTCCAATGGTTTTGCCTTGCATTTTTAGGGTTTCGAGGGTTGAAATAACAGTCTCGAGGGTATTGCTGTCGAGGGTGCCAAAACCTTCGTCGATAAATAGGGAGCCAATGCTTACTTGGGCGCTTGCCAAGTCCGACAGACCAAGTGCTAAGGCTAAGCTTATCAAAAATTTTTCGCCACCGCTGGAGGTGTCCACCAAGCGCATTTCGTCGGCTTGGTAATGATCTACCAATTTAAAATTCAATTCCTCTCCAGGCTTGTAGTTTGCGTTGAGTTGGAGTGAATAACGTCGGTTGAGTTTGTATAAATGCATATTGGCCAAATTAATCAGGTTTTTCAGTGTAAGGCGCTGTACGTACGTATTAAAAGCATCCTGCGAACCGCCCAAAACTGTCATCAACGAAGTCCATTTGAGGCAGACACGTTCTTGTGCCCTTATTTCATTCACTACCTGAATGTTGCGGGCGTTTATTTCTTCATTTTTACGAAAACTTTCTGCAATTTCGCCCAGCCTCTTTTGTAATTTTTCCTTTTGCTCGTTGATTTCAGCCAGTTTTGCAAGCGAATTTTCAAAGCTATCTTTTTGTTTAAATTCGCGTTCTAACTTCGTAATTTCTGTGTGAATATTCGTATCAAGTGTTGTGATTTCTATTCTTTTATCGTTCTGGAGTTTTCGTGCTCGAAGATATTGATTTTTCAACGAATCGCTGAGCAGGGAATGGGATAATTCATCCCGATTAGAAAAAATACTTGTTAAGATAGAGTTGTTCAAAGTTGATATCAAATTAGAAAGTTTGGAATTGATTTCACTTTGATTTTTATCAATACTCTCCTTTTCGGCTGTTCGTGCAGTTTGATGCTCTCGCAGTGCGTTGTTTCGATTGGTAGCTATTTCAAATTCATGCTTCGCTTTGGTTATATTTTGTTGTAATTCAGTGCGTTTTTGTTCGGTACTTATTTCTGCAGGCAAAATAGTAGCCCGCACGGTTGTTTGCATTTGAAGGTCTTGGCTCACCTTGTTTATAGAATTTACGATAAGGCTTAGCTCGTATGTTTTTTGTTCTATTTGTTGGCTGAAATTAGCAATTTCAATGTTGCATTTTTGCACATTGTTCTGCGTTTCAGTTTGTTTTATAATGTTGTCGTTATATGTTTTGACATCAGCCTCGAGATGTTGTGTGAAGCGGATAGCATCTTCAATTTCGGGCAACTGTAACTCGCAGTCGGCAAAATGAATAGCAAGTTCTCTTTCATTCTCTTCGTTTTTGATTTGCAGCAAATTGCTTTCTGATTTGAAATCTGAAAGCAATTCTTCGATGCCCGAATTAGTGGTGCTAAGTTCTGCCATTCGCAAGTCAAAAGTTTTTATCTCAACTTCGAGGGCACTTAATTCTGTTTGTTTTTTATCCTTCTCTTTTTGCTGTTCTTGCGATGTGGAAATTAGTTGCGATAGTGCTGTCTGCTTATTTTTCGTGTCTTCCAACGCTTTTTGAATTGTTATTTTGTCGTGAATAGCGAACCCCGAATTGTATGCAACAAATTTCTGTTTCAAAGCGTCTATGTCCGATTTGTTTTTGTCCATTTGCAACAACAAATTAGTCAAATTCACTTTGTTTTTTGTGAGTTCCAGTTCAAGTGTTTTGAGTTCCTTGTTTAATGTTTCTAAGGTGGATTTACGTTCATCTAATTTCTTTTTGCTATCCGAAATTTTTATATCAGCATATTTTTCGACTAAGGGATGCTCCGTAGAGCCACATAGTGCGCAGGGTTCATCCTGTTTCAGTTTCGCGCGTTCGGTTTCCAAACTAACTATGTATCGGTCTTTCTCATAAAGCTCTTCTGCATCGTTTACTAATAGGGTTGTCGAATTTATTTTAGCTTCCACAGCATAAGTTTGCACCAAAATTGTTTGCTTGTACTTGTCTAATTCAATATGTTTTGCTTCCAATTCTTTTTGGCTAACAGTAAGTTGACTGTGGGTTTGTGAGAGCTGAATCAATTCTTGCAGCTTTTGATGTTGAATGTGAAGTTGGTTATTCTGTTCTACTAAATTTTGAATGTTTCCTCTTTCAAGCTGCGAGTCTAAGGTTTTAATTTCATTGTTGAGAAATGTCAGTTTTTGCTTTTTTTCGTTGTTACTAATAATAATGTCATCAATTAAGCTTTTATTCGACGCAAATTCTTGTTTTTTCTTGGCTGTGTTGTTTTTTAATACAGTCAGGCGATCCCAATTACTTTTGCGGTGAGTGAGTTGGATGTTCCACCGACTTAATTTTTTTTCGATAGCCGGCATGTTTTTGTTTTTATCAAAATAGTTGTTTAGTAGGCTTAAAGTACTTTCATATATTTTTATCTGCTCTTTTTTTTGAGCTACCGATTTTGTTAACTCTTTTATCTGTTCAAGAATTTGGTTCTTCGATTTTTCTTTATCCAAAAGTGCAGCTTTGTGAGCATTTATGGTGGTATCTAATTCAATTACTTTTTCTAATTTTGGCTGCCAGTCTTTATCGTTTTGGTCCTTATTTTCTAATGTTGTTTTGCATTTTTTTTCGTAGTTAATAGCTTCCGTCATTTCAAGTTGATTTGTTTTTAACTCCATATCAATCTCTATGATTCGCTTCTTGTTTTTCTCAATGTCCTTTTCTATTCGTGCTATTTCGGTTAAGGTGTCTTTGTATGGTTCGGCTGCTTCATGTTTTTCTAATTGTTGAAAATCCTGCTTGTGATGTTCCTCGTCAAATGCAAGTTGTATTTTTGCTTTTTCCAACTCTTCTATTTGTTCGTGCAACTTGTTCAATTGCTTATAGTTGTTGAGCACAGTTTCCAGTATTTTCAATTCTGCGTTCAATGTGAGCTGTTTTTCATTTAGTAGCTTGTTTTCCGAAAGCAGTTGAGAAGCAAATTCGTCGCTTAGTAAGTCATCGGTATTGATTTTTGATTTTATTTGGTCTAATACTTTCTTTTCTTCAGAAATTTTGTTTTTTAATGTTTCACCAATTTTTCGGTAAATATCATCACCAGCAATTTGTTGCAGCAACAAGCCTTTTTCGGAGTTTTTTGCCGACAAAAAAGCTGCAAACTCCCCTTGCGCTAATAGTACCGAGCGCAAAAATTGGTCGTAATTTAATTGCGTGATTTCTACAACTTTTTCGTCACAAGCCGTTTTTGTTTCAGCAATTATAAGCCCATTACTGAGGTTTTTCAGACGCACTGTTTCAACTGGTTTTCCCAATAGTTTTCCATTTGCTCCCTTGAGTCTAATGTCCCATTGTGCTTCGTATCGCCCTTGTTGTGCCTCAAAAGTTATGCGAGCCATAGCTGAGGATGCTCCGTAGCTAACCACATCCTCCAAACCACCTTTGCTGCCAGTCTTTTCGAAGCGAGGCACCCTGCGGTATAAAGCAATGGTAACTGCGTCCAACAAAGTGGTTTTCCCGGCACCGGTAGGTCCAGTTATGGCATACAACCCTACATTGTCGAAACGGGGATGTTCAAAGTCAATCACAATAGGTGTTTCGCATTGAAGCGAGTTAATATTTTGTAGCTCTATTTTCAAAATTTTCATACATCATTATTCTTGGGTGTAGGTGCTAAGTTGATATATTTCGTGAAAGGCATCTAAAAGCTCCGGTTTTTCAGTCAAATCAACTTCCATTTCCTCGCATTTTAGCCTGAAAACTTCTTCAGGGGTGTAGGCTCTCAATCCCTGAACTTGTTCCATTAAACTATGTATCGTATTGTAGTTACGAGTTTCTTTTACAGTAATTTTTAGTACTTCGGGCTCAAGATTGGTTGCAAATTGGTTGATTTCTTTGAATCCTGTTGTCGCTTCGCTGGCATTGGTCAAAATTATTTCTACCCAGGGTATTAAAATATCCGCAGCCGATTGTTCTTTTGTCTCGCGGTCTAATAGGAGAAGCTGGGTTTTGCAATGTTCCACCGAACCTTCTATTTGTACAATTTTACGAAATTCAGGTAAAGTTATTTCGCTGATTGTCAGGGTGTCGCTTACATCTATCAGCATCACTTTTTTATTTTGCCCCACTTCGCTAAAACTTAGTACGCAAGGAGAACCGGAATAACGGATGTGTACTTTCCCGCCCACTTGTTGTGCGCGGTGCAAATGCCCCAAAGCTACATAATCAAAGGTTGCCGGAAAATCATCTGCGCCAATATCACCCAAATTTCCCACATAAATACTTTGCTCACTTTCGGAAGTTTTACCCCCAAGAGCAAACAAATGTCCCATGGCGATGACTTGCGTATGGGTGCTTTTGAGTGATTCGCAGTAAGCGGCAACTTCGGCAAAATGACTGATAAGTGCCGTTTTGTAGCGATTGTTTATTTCTTCTGCCGTTTCGGCAGCTATGGCGCGCCGTATGTCTTGGTCGCGCAAGAAAGGAATAGCTGCTACCAGAATTGACTCATTACCTTTGTCGATTTTAAAAATTTCATCTGCAACATTTTCAGTAGCTTTGCCTACAACTCGCACAGAAAAGGCATTTAGCAAAGCTTTGGGCGCATTCAGAGTGCTGGGTGCATCGTGGTTTCCACCCGTTATAATTACTTCACTGCATGCAGTGGTTCGCAGTGCTGTCAGAAAGTCGTAGTAGAGTTTTTGTGCTTGTGCCGATGGAACACCCACATCAAAAATATCGCCAGCAACCAGCAACACATCTACTTGGTTCGCGTCCATGTATTCCAACAACCACGTAAGAAATAGGCTTTGTTCTTCGTGTTGCGACTGTTCGAGTAAGCGATGCCCCAAATGCCAATCGGAAGTATGTAGAATTTTCATAATATAGCTTCTATTGTAACTTAGATGCAAATATAACCGAATTTTGCTACAAAATGGACGTTGATTGTCAAGTTTAATTAGTTTTTTGTACTTTTGCACAAAATATGACAAATATCATTTTGTAGCAGTTTTTATGGAAAAAATAATTATACTCGATTTTGGTTCTCAAACCACCCAGCTTATTGGTCGCCGTTTGCGTGAGCTGAATGAATATTGCGAAATTGTTCCTTACAATAAATTTCCTGCCGATGACCAAACTGTGAAAGGCGTAATCCTTTCAGGAAGTCCATTTTCGGTGTACGACCCTACCGCTTTTAAAACGGATTTTACAAACATTCGTGGCAAATATCCTGTGCTCGGCATTTGCTATGGTGCTCAATTTATGGCTTACACCGCTGGTGGCAAGGTGGAACAAGCTGGCTCGCGCGAATATGGACGTGCCAATTTAAGCTATGTGGATAAGGAAGATTTACTGCTTCAAAATATTGCTGTCGGTTCGCAAATCTGGATGTCGCATGGCGATTCAATAACCCAAATACCTGCCGATTTTCATAAAATTGCCAGTACAGATGATGTCGCCTTAGCTGCATACAAAATTGCTGACGAAAAAACCTGGGGCGTGCAATTTCATCCCGAAGTATTCCATACCTTAGATGGTCTTCTTTTGCTGGAGAATTTTTTAAATATTTGTGGCTGTAAACGCGATTGGTCGCCAGCATCATTTATAGAATCAACTGTGGCACAGCTTCAAACACAACTTGGCAACGACAAAGTAGTTTTGGGGCTTTCAGGTGGAGTAGATTCATCGGTGGCTGCTGTTTTGCTACACAAAGCTATTGGCAAAAACCTCACTTGTATTTTTGTAGATCATGGTTTGCTGCGCAAAAACGAATTTGAAAATGTAATGAAAGATTATGAGCATTTAGGCCTTCAGGTTATTGGCGTAAATGCTAAAGATGAATTTTACAAAGCGTTAGCAGGCATTTCCGACCCTGAAAAAAAACGCAAAATTATTGGCGCTGGTTTCATAGATGTTTTCGACCGTGAAGCCCATAAAATTCAAGATGTAAAGTGGTTGGCTCAAGGTACTATTTACCCTGACATCATTGAATCACTCTCCATTACGGGCACCATTATCAAATCGCATCACAATGTCGGTGGCTTGCCCGAAAAAATGAAACTTAAACTCTGTGAACCATTGCGGCTGCTTTTCAAAGATGAAGTTCGCAAAGTAGGCTCGGAATTGGGCATGATGCACCAACTTATCAAGCGCCAACCATTTCCTGGACCCGGACTGGCTGTACGCATTTTGGGCGATATCACTGCCGAAAAAGTGAGAATACTGCAAGAAGCTGACGACATCTTTATTAATGGTTTGCGCGAATGGAATTTATACGATAAAGTCTGGCAAGCAGGTGTTATCTTACTTCCAGTGCAGTCCGTGGGAGTAATGGGTGACGAACGGACCTACGAAAACGCAGTTGCTCTGCGCGCTGTAACTTCAACCGATGCCATGACAGCAGATTGGGCGCAACTCCCTTACGAATTTTTGGCAAAAATGTCCAATGAAATAATTAATAAAGTCAAAGGAGTAAATCGTGTGGTGTACGATATCAGCTCCAAACCACCGGCTACCATCGAGTGGGAATGACCTATGATTGATACACACGCACACATATATTCTGTAGAATTCGATGCCGATCGCACAGCGGTCATCGAACGAGCACAAGCAGCAGGCGTTAAAGCCATTGTATTGCCCAATTGCGACAGCACCACACTGCAACCCATGTTGGACTTAGAAGCGGATTTTCCAGGCTATTGTTTTGCTGCCATAGGCTTGCATCCTACGAGCGTAAAACAAGATTACAAGCAGGAACTTTTAATCATTGAGTCGGAACTTAAACGTCGAAAATATGTGGCAGTGGGCGAGATAGGTATGGATTTGTATTGGGATAAAACATACCTACGCGAACAAAGTATAACCTTTGAACAGCAGATTCAGTGGGCATTAGCATACAACTTGCCCGTTATTATTCACGTTCGGAATGCCCTTGCCGAAACAATTGAAATCATGGAGCCTTATAGACAGAAAGAGCTTCGGGGCGTTTTTCATAGTTTTGCGGGGTCAGTAGCTGATGCTCAAAAATTGTTAAGTTTTGAAGGTTTTTTGCTCGGTATTAATGGCATAGTGAGTTTTAAAAATTCGATATTGCCTAATACATTGCCGCATATTCCACTCGATAGAATAATTCTGGAAACGGATTCGCCTTATTTAACTCCAACTCCTTACCGAGGCAAACGCAATGAAAGTAGTTATTTACAATATATAGTACCAAAAATTGCAACAATATATAATAAAACAAATGAGGATATAGTTAGAATTACAAAAAAAAATGCTATCAAATTATTTGATTTACACTAAAAATAATTTCAAAAATGCTTAAAATTGAGCATTTAACAAAAATTCTTGTATAGAAAATGAATTTAATATGATGTAATTCATAAATTTTTGCTATCTTCGCCGCGTTTTGGAGAGGTGCTCGAGTGGTTGAAGAGGCACGCCTGGAAAGCGTGTATACCCCTAAAGGGTATCGAGAGTTCGAATCTCTTCCTCTCCGCAACACAAAAAACCTATAGAATTCGTAAAAACAAAATAAAAAAAAATTATCAACAAATTTAGAACTCAAAAAAAAAGTAAAATGAAAAAAGTATTTGCAATCTTATCAATCGTAGCGATTTTCAGCCTTGGAAGCACTTTGAAAGCGGTAGCACAAGATGCACCTGCAAAAGAACAAGTAACTGCAACAACTGATTCAGCTGCTGTTTCAGACTCAACTCAAGTTACGGAAGCTGCTCCTGCCGTAACCGAAGAAGGTGGTATGCACAAAGGTTTAAAACAAAAATTTATTGAAGGTGGTGCTGGCTGGATGGCTCCTATCGCTTTCTGTTTAATTGTAGGTTTAGCACTTTGTATCGAACGCATTCTTTACTTAAGTTTATCATCAACCAACACAAAAAAATTATTGACTAATATTGACCAAGCATGGAGCAATGGAGGAGTTGATGCAGCATTAGAAGTATGTCGTAACACGCGAGGTCCTGTAGCATCTATTTTCTATCAAGGTCTTTCTCGATTCGATGAAGGTATTGAAGTAGTTGAAAAATCGGTTGCCTCTTATGGTGGTGTTCAATTAGGTTTGTTAGAAAAAAATCTAACGTGGGTTTCTCTATTTATCACACTTTCTCCTTCGTTGGGATTCTTAGGTACTGTAATTGGTATGATTCAGGCATTCGACAAAATTCAACAAGTAGGTGATATTTCAGCAACTGTAGTTGCAGGTGGTATGAAAGTAGCGCTTTTAACAACCGTTTTTGGCCTTGTTGTTGCTATGATTCTACAAGTATTTTTCAACTATATCCTTACCCTGATCGAATCTCTTACAAATGAAATGGAAGATTCTTCTATATCTTTGTTGGATATCATTGTAAAACACACAAAAAAATAATCAGAATCAATTAACAAAAATAGATATGTCTAAAATTGTAGAAAGAATTTCCGGAATGTCGGTCTTACTTCTCGGATTAATATCAGTCATTTTGGTGATATTGATGTACGTAGGAGGTAATGCCGAATCGATTACGGTGGGCGAAGAAGCCCTTACAGTACCCAAATTTACAGACTCCCTAATTTATTGGTCTTACTTTTTGCTCATTCTGACCTTAGGATTAACATTGCTTTTGACTTTAATAGGTTTTGTAAAGCAACTTATCGAAAATCCTACTGCAGCTGTCAAAACATTAATTCCACTCATATTATTTGTGTTGGTATTTGTAGTTGCATGGTTTTTGGGAAGCACTGAAAAAATAAGCATCATTGGATACGAAGGTTCAGAAAATCAAGGCTTTTGGGCTCAATTTTCTGATATGGTCATCTATGCAATTTATGCTTTATTTATCGGCTTAGGAGTTACAATTGTAGGTTCGGGCATTTATCGCAAAGTAAAATAAATTTTCGGGTAATTCACTTACCCTGCTATCATACAAATAAATCATGGGAAAAAAAAGAAAAACTAGCGAGATAAACTCAAGCTCGATGGCAGATATTGCTTTTTTGCTTTTAATTTTTTTCCTTGTAACCACTTCGATGAGTACAAGTACCGGATTGTCGCGCAGGCTTCCACAGCCGCTGCCACCCGATATGAAAATTCCACCTGTTGATGTAAACAAACGAAATATTTTCGTAGTAAAAATCAACAGCCAAAATCAATTGCTGGTGCAAGGTCAAGAAATGAGTGTAAAAGAATTACGTGCCAAAGCGAAAGAGTTCATTCAGAACGAGGCAAACGATCCAAGTTTACCTGTGAAAACAATGGTAAATATTCCACTTTTAGGCAATATTGAGATTACGAAAGAGCATGTAATCTCATTACAAAATGATGTGGACACCCAATATCAGGCTTACATCGAAGTTCAAAACGAATTGGTTGCTGCATATAATGAGTTAAGGAACGAAATATCAAAACAAAAATTTGGTAAAAATTTTGCTGACCTTGATAAAGATCAGTCAAAAGCTGTTCAAGATGTATATCCACAAAAGATTTCGGAAGCAGAACCTAAAAATTATGGAGGTGTAAAAAATGGCACAAATTAGAAAAGACAAAGAAAGGGAAACGCCTGCGTTATCAACGTCATCCCTACCCGATATTATTTTTATGTTTTTATTCTTCTTTATGGCTGTTACCACTATGAAAGAAGTTACTTTCAAGGTGAGGGTAACTGCTCCTTTTGCATCGGAAGTTCAAAAGTTGGATAACAAATCACTCACACGCTATGTGTATGTGGGCAAGCCTATGGAGCAATATAAAAAACTATTTGGTTCTGAAACTCGTATTCAGTTAGGTGATGTTTTTGCAGATATCTCTGAGCTCGAAAACTTTATTGTTAGCGAGCGTAGTGCTATGAAAGAAACGGATCAAAATTTAATGACTGTTTCAATCAAAGCTGATAAAGACACGAAAATGGGTATTGTGAATGATATTAAACAATCATTACGTAGAGCTTATGCATTGAAAATTGTTTACACAGCTAACAAAACTGTTGTGAATAATTAATTTAATTTGTATTCTTCACTAAAACAAGAGCCACTAACTTTTTAAAGTTAGTGGCTCTTGTTTATTTTATCTCTTTACATTTTTGTGTTTCAAAAAAAAAGTATTACTTTTGGTCAACCAATTTATAAAACACGCAAATATTGTAAACTAGTATGAAAACAAATTATGAAATCCGTTATGCATCAAACCCTCAAGATGCAAAAAATTATGACACATCGCGCTTACGAAAAGAGTTTTTAGTATCAAAACTTTTTGAATCCAATGAAGTAAACATGGTTTACACTTTATTCGACCGTTTGGTTGTAGGTGGTGCCATGCCTGTGAATGAAACTTTGCTCCTTGAAGCTATCGACCCTTTGAAATCGGAATTTTTTCTTTCGCGTCGTGAGTTTGGTACTTATAACGTTGGAGGCAAAGGAAAAATTACGGTTGATGGCGTTGATTTTGAATTGGACTACAAGGAAGCGCTCTATCTTGGTGCTGGCGACCGTACCGTAACATTTGAAAGTATGGATGCTACAAATCCAGCTAAATTTTATTTCAACTCAGCTCCAGCACACAAATCGTTTCCCGACAGAAAAATTACCAAAGCGGATGCTATCGTTATGGAATTAGGAACATTAGAAGGCTCCAACCATCGTTATATCAATAAAATGTTGGTGTGCCAGGTGTTAGAAACATGCCAATTACAAATGGGAATGACCGAATTAGCACCTGGAAGTGTTTGGAATACAATGCCTGCCCATACACACAGCCGTCGTATGGAAGCTTACTTTTATTTTGAAGTGCCCGAAGGTAATGCTGTTTGCCATTTTATGGGCGAACCTACCGAAACTCGCCATATCTGGATGGACAATAACCAAGCGGTGATTTCGCCCGAATGGTCAATTCACTCTGCAGCTGCTACAAGTAATTATACTTTTATTTGGGGAATGGCAGGGGAAAATTTAGATT
>MNZK01000037.1 GCA_001873635.1 Porphyromonadaceae bacterium CG2_30_38_12
TTCACTGTATTTTTCAACATCAGCGCGGCTTCGTATGTTGGTATTGAATAATTCAATAATATAGATTAAAATAGCTGGAATTACTAACCCTATTAATAAAAATATTACTAAAATGATATTCTTTTTGGGGCTTACATGAGTTGCATCATCAGGTGCATTTAATATACGACCTTTGGGTACCGTAACAGCCATATTGAGTGATGCTTCTTCGCGTTTTTGTAGCAGAAAGGTATATAAGGTTGCTTTAACTTGTTGTTGACGTTTAATCTCAATAAATTCACGTTCAATGCGAGGAATGTCTTTTATTTTATCCTGCATAAATGTGTTTTGTTTGCTTAGGTCTTTCTTATTTATTTGCAAACTTTTGCGTGCTGTGCCAACACTGGATTGAATAGCTTTGCGGGCAGCTTCTAATTGTATGTTTAAGGTCTTTAAAGTTGGATTTTGATCGGATACACCCGCCGAAATACGTTCTTTATTCATTAACAATTCATTGTAAGCTTGAATAACAGTCATTAATCCGGGGTCGGTAAGTCCTAAATTGGGAATGAGTGCTTTGTTGTTTGAAGGATCACGCAAAAATTCGTCAACATACTTGATTAAGTTTTGTTGCATTTCAACCTCAACTTGTTTGTTGTCGTATAAGTTGTTTTTTTCAAGAAATATACTGGCATCTTCATTGATGTCCGTGAGTTTATTTGTTTGTTTATAATTCTCTACTTCACGTTCAACTGTATTTAATTCATCAGCAAGTAAAAGTAAACGAGTGTCTATAAATTTGGCGGTATTATTTGCCGACAAATTGTTTTGCTCTGAGGCATCTTGATTATATATGGCTGCGAGCGTGTTCAATACATCTTGACCCTTTTTTGCATTAGTCGATTTAAAAGATAGTTCAATAACATCGAGTAACTTACCTACTTCAGTTTTGAGTGCTCCTCTCGATAATGATTTAGCAATCCAAGTTGGATTTGAAATCGATACTTCAATTGCTTCGATTTTTGTTTCGGGCTGTGTACTTATTTGTATATAAACACTTCCTGCTGGCGTTTTTACAACTGCAGGTAATTTCGATATTTCAGATTTGAATTCGTCATCTTTATAATTTCCTTCAATTTTATATTTTCCATTTTCAGGACTAATTTTAAATATTAGGGGTGATTTTAAATTGTAGAGAGATGCACTATCTAAGCGTACATAAAAGGGAGAATTCGTGTATAAATCGACAGATTTAAGGAATTTTTTACTGGTGTATGATGTATGTAATTCAAGCTTTTTAATTACTCGTTTCATCAAGGAGGTCGAAGTCAATACTTTTTCTTCATTGTTTATCATTGCCGTAGAACCACTGGATCTCAGTCCTGCAGCATCTAATTGTTTTAATACCGACATCTCGTTCATTTGTCCGCTTCTACTTTGATCCATAACTAACATAGATGACTTTACTTCGTAAACATCTTGTTGTGTGCGAACAAATACTAAACCTGCAATTATAGAAACGAATAATGAAAAAGCAAACCATTTCCAATGTATAATGAGTTTTTCAAAAACCTCTCTCCAATTAATAGGTTTCTCGCGTAATTCGTCTTCTAATTGATCAAAATAATTATCCATGCTTTAAAATTGCTATCTAATTGATGAAAATGAATGCTTTGTTGATACTACAATCTTAACGTTTCTACCTAAGAATGTTAATGATTAGTGATGTTAGTGAGATTAATGTTCCAATAACAGAAATTGATAAAGTTTCGGCAGCTCCAAATGCAGCTCCTCTTGTTTTGGGGTCATTTGGTTGAATGTATAGTACATCATTTTGTTGTAGAAAATAATAGGGTGAGGTTATTAAGTTCTTGTCTCTTAAGTCAATACGCACCGAAGTTCGTTTTCCGTTTTCATCTTGGCGTATCAGTAAAATATTATCGCGACGCCCAAATAGTGTTAAATCACCAGCCGTTGCTATAGCTTCAAAAATTGTATAGTTCTCATTATCTACGTTGTATGAGCCCGGACGATTTATCTCCCCTACTACAGATACTTTGAAATTAGAATACCGGATAGAAATTATAGGCTCTTCTTTCATATAAAAAGGATAAATTTGAGATTTAATTAAGTTTATCAATTCTGTTTTTTTTAATCCACTTACATGAAGTTTACCTAATACTGGGAAATTAATATAACCTTCGGTATCAACTAAATAGTTTTGAAGACCTGCACCACCAGATATGCTATTTTTTGAAATACCATAAGACCTCATGCCTTCGCCACCAGGTACTAAAGGTAAATTAAAAGGTTGAGCTGCTTCGGGTGTGTTTGTGTTTACTGTAATGATTAGTAAATCACCGGTTTTAATAGTTGCTTCGGGAGTTTGGAGTTGTATTTGTTCATTTAATTGAACATTTGTACCTGCATCTTGAACATACAACACGTCCTTATAAGCTTTGCAAGAAGATAAACCAATGATAATGGCTAAAATTAGGATGTTTTTCTTCACTTTTATGAATGAAATTTTAAATTTACTAACTGATTTATATGTTATTTTTCAATTGTTTATAGTCAAAAAGAATGCAAATATACAATTATTATTTCAATTTTTATTAATTTGTTCTGTCTGCATTCAATATTTTGTTTGTTAATGGGGATTTATGCACCATTTTATTAGTTTAATCCCCTAACAAGTGTTCGACTTAAATTGTTTAATAACTTTTTTTAAATTTTACTTTTTATTTTTTTTGAAAAAAAAATCCCTAATAAATATAATTTATTAAGGAAGTCTTTTTCTTTGTTTTGCAACTATAAAAAATTATCGTTTTTTATATCCGCCACTACTACGTTTTCTGTCGCCACTGTCGTTCGAAAAACGTTTTGCAGGGCGTTCTTCTTTTCTACTCCTCCATGGTTTTTCTGCACCATCAGGGCTTTCATTTGTTAATGGTTTTTTATACGTTTCGCGATTACTACTTGTTGCACTTCGGTCAGAACTTCGTCTGTTATCGCCAAAGCTCGAACGTGGTTTATAGTCTGATTTGCGACCTCCTTCGGCTGCCTTGCTGCCTTTTGCTTCAGAAACTAAATACTCAGATTCGCCAGCAAATGCTGTTACAACTTTTTCTACTTGGTCAGAAAATACATCGAAAAATGTAAATTTATTAGTAACTTCGATAGCTCCTATGCTTATTGATTTGTCTCCTGTGACGTCGTTTATGATACCTAAAAATCTTTTTGGGTCAATGCCTTCACGATCACCTATATTCATTTTAAGGCGAATCCTTTTACCTGCTTTATTAGCTCTGTCACCACGATCATTTCTTTCACCGCCTCGATTATCGTTTCTTTCATTGTATTCCCCTCGAGTATTGCGAGTGCTCTCATGAAAATTCAAATCTTCAGCGTTTTTGTAATAATCAAGAAAGCGATTAAATTCTAATGAAACAAATCGTTTTATAATCTCTTCTTTTGGAAGTTCTTCGAGTTGTTTCATAATCTGGGGAATATAGGGCAGAATTTGTTCTTCGTTTACGTCCACATTTTGCATGCGGTCAATCATAAAGAATAGTTGCTTCTTACACACTTCGAGTCCATTGGGAATTTGTTGCTGCTCAAAGCGTTTTTGCAACATGCGTTCGATATCTTTTATTTTAAACTTTTCTTTGGAGTGAATAATGGATACCGAAACTCCTTTTTTATTTGCTCTACCTGTTCGTCCACTACGGTGGGTATAAATTTCGACATCATCGGGCAAATTGTAATTGATTACATGCGTTAAGTCGCTAACATCCAAACCACGTGCTGCAACGTCTGTAGCTACTAATAATTGAATGTTGCGGATGCGGAATTTCTGCATCACTGAATCACGTTGAGCTTGCGAAAGGTCTCCATGCAAGGCATCGGCGCTGTAACCATCGTGCATTAAATGGTCGGCAACTTCCTTCGTTTCTTGACGGGTGCGGCAGAAAACAATACCGTAAATATCTGGATTCAAATCCACAATACGTTTTAATACCATATAGCGTTGTTTAGCTTGCGAAACATAATAAATGTGTTCGACATTTTCTGCGCCTGAGTTTTTATTACCAATAGTAATTTCCTCAAAGTTTTTCATATATCGCTTAGCAATATTGGCAATTTCTTTGGGCATTGTAGCTGAAAAAAGCATGGTTCTACGTTGCTCGGGAGTACGTTGCAATATTGTTTCAATATCTTCTTTGAATCCCATATTGAGCATTTCGTCAGCTTCATCCAATACTAAAAAATCGATGCTTCCTAATTCTATTTTACCTCGTTCTATAAGGTCGATCAGTCTGCCTGGAGTTGCAACGATAATTTGAGGTGGTGTATCTAATTGTCGTAATTGTGTACGAATGTCTTCGCCACCATAAACGGGTACAATGCGCATGCCTCGCATGTTTTTGGAGTAACTTTTGAGGTCGTTTGCAATCTGAATACACAATTCGCGTGTGGGCGAAAGAACAAGAGCTTGCACTTGTTTTTTGAAAGGATCAATCATGTTCAGGATTGGCAAGCCGAAAGCGGCTGTTTTTCCGGTTCCTGTTTGAGCAAGTGCCACTAAATCAGCTGTTTGCTCAAGCATGAAGGGGATGGTTTTTTCTTGTACGGGCATAGGTGACTCGTACCCAAGTTCTTCGATGGCCGATAAAATATCGTCCTTCAAATTTAATTCTTTGAATGTCATTTTGTAATTTTTAGTACACGTTTTGGGTAGTTATCCGGCTATGATTTCAATTGTTTTTTAAAGAAACGTGTACCCTTTGAAAGCGGACTGCTATGATAATGCAGTGAATTTCGGACTTTTACCTGCAACGCGCGGTTGTTTTTAAATCGGGTACAAAGGTAAGGTTTTTTTTTTGAAATATTGCCATAAAAAACGCCATAAATAATTAAAATGATTATTTATGGCGTTATCTTATTGAATTTTAGACTAATAACTTGCTACTACTCGTTTTATTCCCTCCTGAATATCAATTGAAGGCTTCCAGCCAATTTGATTAAGTTTGGAAACATCTAAAAGTTTTCGTGGTGTTCCGTCAGGCTTTGTGCTATCCCAAATGATTTTACCCGTGTAGCCTACTGTTTTACGAACGATTTCGGCGAGCTCTTTTATGGTTAAATCTTCACCACAACCTGCATTTACGTGGGATGGTAGGGTGTCGGGTGCATCGTAATGCATTAGTAAATAGATGCTTGCTGCTGCCATATCGTCCACATGCAAAAACTCACGCATAGGTGCACCGCTTCCCCAAAGCGTGATAGAAACACCTTCGTTAGAACCGCTTATGCCATATTTATTCAGTAATGAGTAAATTATATCCCATGAAAATGAGCCATCTACACCCTCGATAGGACGTACATTGAAGTCGTTTTTAATGGCTTCTTTGTCATTATTTAACAGATGTTTCCCCAAAATCATTTTGCGTATTAATGCAGGTAAAACATGTGATTTTTCGAGATCGTAATTGTCATTTTGACCGTAAAGATTTGTGGGCATGATGGATATAAAATTACATCCATATTGCGCATGGTAAGCTTCGCACATTTTAATGCCTGCAATTTTGGCTATGGCATAAGGCTCGTTTGTTGCTTCTAAAGTGCCTGTTAGTAGAGCATCTTCGTGCATTGGTTGAGCAGCATTACGAGGATAAATACAAGACGACCCTAAAAAAAGTAATTTTTTCACCCCTTGTAAATAGCTTTGATGAATAATATGATTTTGAATCATCAAGTTTTCGTAAATAAATTGTGCCCGGTATGTGTTGTTCGCAACAATTCCACCAACTTTTGCAGCAGCAAGTACCACGTAATCAGGTTTTTCGTCTTCAAAAAACTTTTCGACTGCTGAACCATCCAATAAGTTCAATTCGCTTTTGGTGCGCGTAACGATATTGGAAAAACCTTGCGATTCGAGATTTCTTTTGATGGCTGAGCCCACCATTCCGCGGTGACCAGCTATGTATATTTTAGAATTTTTATCCATAAATTGAAGTCATTTTATTCAAAATAATTAAGAATTCTAAATCCACCATCTTTCAAATAGGTTTCTTTTTTCATTAATTTGACGTCCGATGCCATCATATCCTTTACCAAAGCAGGTAAATCGTATTCGGGCGTCCAATTCAGTTTTGTGCGCGATTTGGTCGCATCACCTATTAACAATTCAACTTCAGTAGGTCGGAAGTACGCAGCATCTACTTCTACAATAGGATTTTTCGTGCTTTTGATTTTTTCTAAAAATTCAGCGCCTACGTGTTGTGTGAAAATAGCTTCGTTTACAGAATTCACATAGCCTTTTTCGTTTACACCTTCACCTTTGAATGCTATTTCTATACCAATTTCATAAAATGCCATTCGTACAAATTCACGTACTTCAGTGGTGATGCCTGTTGCAATTACATAATCCGAAGGTTCTTCTTGTTGCAAAATGAGGTACATAGCTCGAACGTAATCTTTGGCATGCCCCCAGTCTCGTTGTGAAGACAGATTTCCTAAGAAAAGTTTTTCTTGCATGCCCATTGCAATTCGGGCGGCGGCGCGTGTAATTTTGCGAGTTACAAAAGTTTCACCACGCAGAGGCGATTCGTGGTTGAATAAGATGCCATTGCTGGCATGCATTTGATAGGCTTCGCGGTAGTTTACGGTAATCCAAAATGCATACATTTTAGCCACTGCATAAGGTGAACGTGGATAAAAAGGCGTGGATTCTTTTTGGGGTATTTCCTGAACCAAGCCATACAACTCGGAGGTGGAAGCTTGATAAATACGTGTTTTTTTTGTTAAACCAAGCAAACGAACTGCTTCAAGCAAGCGCAAAGTGCCTATACCATCTGCATTGGCAGTATATTCGGGCGTGTCGAAACTAACTTTAACATGACTCATAGCTGCTAAATTGTAAATTTCATCGGGTTGTGTTTCCTGAATAATGCGCGTTAAATTCATGGAGTCTGTCATGTCGCCATAATGCAATATCAAATTGCGATTATCCACATGCGGATCTTGATACAAGTGATCGATTCGCTCGGTATTAAACATAGATGAACGGCGTTTAAGTCCGTGCACTGTGTATCCTTTTTTAAGTAATAATTCTGCTAAATAGGCACCATCTTGTCCTGTAATGCCGGTAATTAATGCAACTTTTCCCATTTTGTTATTGTTTATTTATTGTAAAAAAAATATTTCAGTTTTAATTGATAATTTTAATTATTTTCAAATTTCTCTATCATCTTGATAGTATTGGAAGTATTTCTCAGATGCTTCTTTTTTCTTCCGTGTATTGCCATAACCGTATCCATATCCGTATCCGCTTCCATAACCATAGCCATAGCCATAGCCATAACGTCGTGAATAATATCTCGAGTATCGGCTTTCTTCGCTCATCACATCATTCAAAATACAATATGCTTCTACATTATCACTTTTTAATTGTTTGGAAATTTTAGCAAAATGCGATTTACTTGTTTTTCCGCTACGTGCTACAAATATATTAATGTCCGAAAGGTGAGCAATGGCGTAGGCATCGGCAACTATTCCGATTGGGCTGGTATCAACTACTATAAACTCATACCGATTACGCAGTTCTTGAAACATTTCAACTAATTTTTCTGAACGTATCAATTCACCTGCATTGGGAGGCACAGTGCCTCCAGGCAAAAAGTCATATTCCAATTCGGGAATATGAATAATCACCTCATCTAAAGTAGCTTGACCTACTAAAAAGTTTGTTATTCCTTGCGAAGGATTGATGTTAAAACGTTCGTGAATACTTGGTTTACGAATATCTAAATCAACTAAAAGTACCTTTTTGCTTGCCATCGAATATACGCCTGCCATGTTGATAGAGAAATATGTCTTACCATCGCCAGACTCGGATGAAGTTACAGCAACCATTATGTTTTTCTTTCGTTGCACAATGAATTCGATGCGTGTTCGTATCACCCGGAACATTTCGGTAAATGCCGAACGTGGGTTGTTTATGGTTATAAGTGGATCGTTGGAATTGGTGTGCCGGACTGAACCAATCATTGTGAATTTTGAATTTTTCTCAATATCTTTATTAGAGCGTATTGTACCATTTGAAAATTCTCTGAGTGCGACGAAAGCAGCTGGTATTAGAAGTCCTATTATCAGAAATGTAAGTGTTGTTTTGGATTGAGTGCCATCATTGGTTACAGCAATAATTCTGGCACGATCTAAAATGTTATTGTCAGGCGTGTTTGATGATTTTAATATTTCCGATTCGGCTCGTTTTTGCAAAAAGAAAGTGTAATAGTTATCATCCATTTTATATTTTCGCGCAATGGAAGTCATTTCGATTTCTTTGCTTGGCAATTGTTCAATTTCTTTATTTACTTTGTCATTTTTTTCTTTTAGATCATTTTTTTCAATCTCTAATGAGGCGCGCATGTTTTTGGTAACTTCGTTGATGGCTACTTTAATGTGGTCAATATCGCGCGTATATTTTGCATAATACATATTTTTTTCACTGAGTTCGCTCCGTTTTAAATTCAAATCATTAATTTGACTTACTAACCCCATGAGCATCGGTTCGTTAAGTCCCAAACTTGATGGTGCAATTATAGAACCATCTTCCATGTTTGTTCGCAAGTATTTTGTCAGATAATCCAAATAGGTTTCTTTGAGTTTGAGTGTTGAAAATTGGCTTTCGTACGAATTTGATTTTCCTAATAGCTCTCCTGCATGTGTATCTACATTTATGATTTGATTTCGTTGTCGAAAATCTGTCATTTCGCCCTGTGAAACTGTCAGTGATTTAGAAACGTTCTGTAATTGCTCATCAATAAAATTAATTGTTTTATTTGCAGCATCGTTTTTACGCTCTAAATTTTGGAGTAGCGACATGGTAACATGTTTATTGATGTAGTCGATATCTCGCTCCGGAGTTTCGCTATTCATAGCTATTTCGAGCACCGATGAGCCTTCCTGAACGAAATTAAATGTTAATCTCGACGCGAAGTCGCTTATTAACGATTCGCGTGATCTGAATTGGAAATACAATTCTCTTTCAGCATAGTAACTATTTGTATTATTTATAGTTATGAAAAATAAATTATTGGATATTGGTTCTCCTATGTTGCCATTCAATTTGAAATTTTCATATTGCTTATTTTCATCCACTGTAATTGTGAACGTGCCATTGGCATTGAGGTCAAGTTTGAAGGTCAAATTAAAAGCTTCGGGAGCTATGTAATCCGGATTAATTTGAATTGGTGAAGCGTTGTAAAGGTTACGAGTTTTGAAATTTCCTTTTGAGATGTAATCGACTCGCATTTGTGGCAAACTGTCAACCACGCGACCTATCAAATCGTAGGAGCTTAGCATTATGATTTGGTTTCGTGTGTTTTTATAACCAGCATCAACACCAAAACCCTGCATCATAGCTTGGGTATTGTTCGTTATTTTATATTCTTCGATGAGCATAGTGCCCGCAGATTTGTAGCTTGGTATCCAAGTGCGGTTTTTAAGATAAGCCATTCCCAACGATATTATTACAAAAATGACAAACAAATACCAAAAGTGTAAAAAAATATTTACCCATTCCATGATATCAAAACTTGATTCCTCTTCTTCTGAAAATGGATTTGCAGGTTTATTTTGTTCCATATAGTTTGGAAAAATTAGTTGTTATAAAAAAAATTATAGTTTTTGATAATACAAAACCGTGAATAACAGAGATAACGATGAGGAGATTAATCCAATAAAATTACTCCACGAATTTTCAACTTTGTAAAATGATGATGTTGCTCGACGTACATATATAATGTCGTTCGGGTAAATGTAATAATATTTGGATTCTATTAAACTCTTAGGTCGAATGTCAAACTCCAATATTTCAGTACCCTTGTCGCCCTCTCGAAGAATTTTAATGTGTTTAAAATCAGCAGAATGCTTAAGATCTCCTGACATGGATAAAGCTTGATAAATAGTAAATCTATCGCGCGAAATACTGTAAATTCCAGTGCCGCCTTCGCCAATAACGGTAAAGGTTTTGTTAGCGATAGAAAGCTTAATTTCTGCATCTGGAATAATTTCTCTCATTCTCTTCTCAACTGCTTTGGCTGCTTCCTTAAACGTTAGCCCCACTACCGAAATGTTTTTAACAAAAGGTAGATCTATAGTGCCATCGGGATACACACGATAGGAAGCGCTGAAATTCATTCCACCCGTATTTGACTGTATTAATGTTGATATTGTTACATCAATGGTTATCATTCGGAAAATAATTTCATCATTGATTCGGATTTTATAATCCTTGTAGTCCGTTTTTTCGTAACGGGGCAACGAATAACCTTCCTGTAGCAGACCAATACTTTTGTAATTGTAACAAGAGTTAAACCCGAGAGCAATAAGTATCAAAATCAAACTGTAGCCTGTGTATTTCATTTTATTTTTCAATTGTTTTAGGTTATTTGGTTATAATTTTAAACGAATTGAAAATAAGAACTCCAAACGAAAAAGTAGATATTACGGTTGATACGAAGCCTGATAATGTCGTTATCCTAAAAAACTGTTCGTTAGAAGGTTGAATGTAGATGATGTCGTTTGGCTCGATATAATAATATTCTGAATGAATAATATCGGCACTTCGCAGGTCGAACATTTTAATTTGAATGCCTTGAGGGGTTTCGCGTAAAACTCGTATTCTACTTCTGTCGTCGAACATTCCAACGTCCCCCGACATGGCTAAAGCTTTAAAAATACTTATTTTTTCTTGTGGCATGGAAACAAATGCCGAATTTCCGTTACCAATGACGCTAAAGCTTCGGTTCAAGATTCTAATTTCTACCGAACTAAATTTGAAGAGTGGCTTGATGGCTTCTTCTAATGTGAGCGTTGCTTCCCGTATTGTTTTTCCTACCATAGATACTGCTCCAATCATCGGAAAATCGATGGTGCCATTTTGTTCTACAACATAGGTGTATAAATCTAACATGCCCCCACCGCCACTATTCATCATTCCTTGATTGTTGCCACCTCCCGTGCCATTAAACAATGCATTTGTTTTAGTGTCAGTGGAATACACTCTCACATAAACGCGATCGCCTGTGCGCATAATGTAATCGGAAAAGGAAATACTGTCCTTGTATGCTGGTATGCCCCAACCTGGTTGTTGCATATAATTCACGGTTTTCGATGTTACGCAGGAGCTCATAAAATAAATGAGCACACTGAAAATCGAAAGACGGATTGCGTATTGGGACATAATAATCGGCACAATTATTGTTTTTTATGAGCTGCAAAGATACTAATTTTTAAAAAAGAACAATCACATTTTCAGCATACTTTGCTTTCATTTCAGCACATTAATACGATTATTCTGAAAAAATAGACTAAATTTGCACTCATATTGAGTTTTATTTTCAATAAAAACTGGTTTTTTTTGAAATGCCAATAAATTAGGTTTAAAATTTTTTCGAATATTAATTTTCTTAAAATTGAATGATAGGTTTTACATTTACACACTTTTATTTATGAAGAAATTTTTTTATACTATCACATTACTTTGTTTTTCGGCAATTTCAAACGCTCAATACACGGACTATCCTATCAGAAATATTGCTATTCAGAGTATTCACTTCGATCAATTGAAATTTGGTATTAAGCTTAGTCCACTTATTTCGTGGGTGGATGCATCGCACAATAATTTGAAAGTGGGAGGAGCTGCTTTTAAAGCAGGTGCGGGCATTACGGCTCAGTATGAGCTTAATGATTTTCTGAGTGTTATCTCTTCTATAAATTACAACAGCATTGGCGGATATGTAGCTGATTCGCGTTCGTTTGGCAATGTTGATTACAAAGATTATTTCAAGCTTAATTATGGTATAGTGGAGGTTCCGTTGGGTTTACGTTTAAAAACACCCCGCATAAATAAGTATAATTATTACTTGCAAGGTGGCGTGAACACTGGTTTTGTGCTTTCAGCTAATGAGCAATTTTTGGATGCCAAAACCAATAAAGTTATTAGGGAAATAGATATTCTGAAAGATTTAACTTATCCTTCCACAGCGGGTTTTTTTGCCGGCATAGGCTCGAGTTACGCCCTAACAGAAAAACTGAAGCTCTTTGGCGAAATAAATTTTAAGCGTATGCTCACAACTATTTCGAATGGTGAAAATTATCGTACCGATACGGAACATGTTTACACCGAAGCCTTACTCGTGTATCCATCTTCGATGGAATTCTCAATAGGTGTTGAATTTTAAATATGAGCTAATGAGAAAGTTAATTTGGACTATGAGTATTCTGATTTTTGTGAGCATGGTTTTTTCAGCATGTAATTCAAAACAAAAGCAGGAAAAAGAAGCTGATGTCAGGCTAATTCGTATCAGCAAATTGATTGATAATAATGACTTTGCTCAAGCAAAATTACAGATTGACAGTATTCACTTGTTATTTCCGCGCTTTGTAGCCAAACGTAAAATTGCAGTAGCTCTGCTTGATACTATTGTTCGTCGCGAAAGTGCCGCTTCGCTTGCCATGGATACCTTAACACTATGCACACTGCAAGATGCTATCGACTCTTTGAAGCGGAATTTTCGCTTCGAAAAAGATGCAAAATATGACGAATATGGAAAATATGTTTATAAAACGCAAATTGCTGAACAAAATACGGGTCGAAACTATTTGAAGTGCAGTGTGGACGAAAAAGGAAACCTCATCTTACAAAGCATATACACAGGTTCTAAATTGAATCATTATGCTTTGATAGCTAATGTTGATGATGTTTTTGTATCTACGGATACATTGAAAAAAGATAATGCAGTGCTTCATACTTTTAGTGATGGCGTAAATTACTACGAAAATCTTTATTTCGAAACTAAAGCGGATAGCAATTTGGTTGCTTTTATGGCGACCAACTATGCTAAGCCAATTAAAATTACTTTGATTGGAAACAAAAAGTTTTCTTATTGGCTCGCCTCGCAGGACAAAAATGCTATTGCAGAAACTTTTAATTTTCATAAGCTATTCAGCGTACTTATTAAAACGCAACACGATATACTTGTAGCTAAACAACGTATAGGTAAAATTAAACTATTATATAATTAAAAAAAACAAATTCAACGATGAGAAAATTATTTAACACGCTATTAATTAGCATTTTGCTTAGTGCTTCAGCTTTTTCACAACAAAAAGCAGATGTGAAAATTGTAGAACTTAATGCAGCAGCATTCAAACAAAAAGTTTGGAATTTCGATAAGAGTAAAACCATGAATCGAGTTGGAAATTTACCCATTATTATTGATTTTCATGCTACTTGGTGTCGTCCGTGTAAAATGTTAGCACCTCACTTGCAAGCAATTCAGAATAAATATCAAGGAAAATTGATAGTGTATAAAGTTGATGTGGATCAAGAACCAGAAATTGCTAAATTATTTGGGGTGGAAGCAATGCCTACTATCATTTTTATAAATGCTAAAAATTCTTAAAAATC
>MNZK01000110.1 GCA_001873635.1 Porphyromonadaceae bacterium CG2_30_38_12
ATTATTATTAAAAAGAAGTATTTTCGTTATTCAGTTTTTTTTCCGAAATTTGCACACTTAAAATTCTGATTTAAAAACACGTAGTTTTAAGGTTAAATTAAGGTGAAAGATACAAAGTACATTTTCGTTACGGGTGGCGTAACATCTTCGTTGGGCAAAGGAATTATTGCTGCTTCATTGGGCAAATTGCTGCAAGCACGTGGTTTTAAAGTTACAAATCAAAAGTTAGATCCCTATATCAATATCGATCCTGGGACGTTGAACCCTTACGAACATGGCGAGTGCTATGTTACCGTAGATGGACACGAAGCCGATTTGGACTTGGGACATTACGAACGCTTTTTGGGTGTGGAAACCCACAAAGCTAATAATGTAACTACCGGACGTATCTATCAAAATGTAATAAACAAAGAGCGACGTGGCGATTTTTTAGGTAAAACGGTGCAAATTATACCTCATATTACCGATGAGATTAAACGAAATATCAAATTGTTGGGCAACAAAGGGGAATATGACTTTGTGATAACGGAAATTGGTGGCACCGTGGGCGATATCGAATCGCTTCCTTACATCGAAAGCGTACGTCAATTACGCTGGGAATTGGGGAAAAACTGCCTCATCATTCACCTCACTTACGTGCCTTACTTGGCTGCTGCCAAAGAGCTGAAAACAAAACCTACACAACATTCGGTGAAAGCTTTGCAAGAACAAGGCGTCCAAGCCGATATTTTAGTTTTGCGTACCGAGCATCCTATCCCTGCCGAAATGCGGAAAAAAGTAGCTTTGTTTTGCAACGTTGAGCAATCGGCTGTTCTGCAATCTATTGACGTACCTACCATCTATCGTGTGCCGATGAATATGCAGGAGGAAAAATTGGACGAAGTAGCACTAACAAAAATGGGATTCGACTTGTCGAAAACACCTGCTGCTGATATGACCAAATGGACTGCATTTGTTGAGAAACTCGAAAATGCAACACAGGAAGTGCGAATTGGAATCGTAGGCAAATACGTACAATTGCCTGATGCCTATAAATCTATCATCGAATCGCTCATTCATGCCAGTGCTTACAATTGCCGCAAATTAAAATTAGAATTGATTCTGTCCGACAAAATCAGCGACGAAAATGTGGCGCGAAAATTAGCCAAATTAGACGGTATTGTCGTTGCTCCTGGCTTTGGTCAGCGTGGCATGGACGGCAAATTTGCTGCCTTGCAGTTTGCACGCGAAAACAACATTCCATGCCTCGGTATATGTATGGGTATGCAAACTATGTCTATTGAATTTGCTCGCAATGTGTTGGGCTTGAAAGAAGCAAACAGCACTGAAATAGACCCTTCTACGCCACATAACATTGTGGATATTATGGAGGAACAAAAAGATATTTTAGACTTGGGCGGAAGTATGCGACTTGGAGCCTTTAAATGTAAACTAAAACGCGGAACAAAAGCCTATAAAATTTATGGCAAAGAAAATATTAGCGAACGCCACCGCCATCGGTACGAGTTTAATAACGCTTACAAGGAACAGTTCGAGGCAGCCGGCATGATTTGCAGTGGTATCAATCAAGAGTCTAATTTGGTTGAAATCATCGAACTCACTTCCCACAAATGGTATATTGGGGTGCAATTTCACCCCGAATATAGTAGTACAGTAGTTAATCCACATCCTCTATTCATTAGCTTTGTAAAGGCAGCTATTGGTGTGGTAGAACCTTTACAATCTTCAGAATGTTTATAGTTTTTTTTTAAGCTAAATTACAAATTATTATATGGATAAAAATACAATTCTTGGGTTTGTGCTCATTGGAGCAATCCTGTTGGGATTTTCGTTGCTAAACAAACCAAACGAAACAGAAATTGCTCTACAACAACGCTATAACGATTCCATTGCCTTGGTGCAAGAAGCGAATAAGGCGGTAATAGCCAATCAGAAAAATGCTTCCCTGGCAACGGTTACCGATAGTATTTCCAAGCAAGATACGGTTCAATTAGCAGATGCTTATGGTGCTTTCGATGTGGCTGCTAAGGGAAATGATACGGTTCAAATTATTGAAAATGAACTGATAAAATTAGAAGTTGCTAACAAAGGCGGACGTATTGTGTCTGTGCAACTGAAAAAATTTCAAACGCACGACTCGCTACCTCTCTTGTTGTTCGACGCTACCAACAGCAAATTTGGTCTCACTTTAGTAACCAACAACAATCGTGTCATCAACACGGGCGACTTATTTTTTGAACCTGCAGGAGGCATTGTCAAAGACAGTAAAGGCAATCAGAGGCTCACCATGCGGCTGAAAACATCTGGGGCTGCATCGCTCGATTTCGTTTATTCGCTGCCTGCCAACGATTATATGGTAGGCGTTCGCATAAAAGCCAATGCGATGAATATGGTTATGCCAATGGGAATCAATTCATTGGAAATGCAATGGGCTGCCAAAATTCGGCAGCAGGAAAAAGGGCATGCTTTTGAAGACCGCTACTCGCAATTGCATTACAAATTTTTAGCCGACGATGTCGAAACACTAAGTCAAAGCAAAGATGAAGAAAAGAAACTTTCCAATAAAATAAAATGGATAGCCTACTCCGGTCAATTTTTCAGCAGCATTCTTATTGCCGACGAATCCATTGCTTCCGCTAACCTCAAAAGTACTAAGGAAACTGAAGAAACTGGTTTTATCAAATCTTACAGCTCCGATATGGTTGTGCCCTTTGACCCTTCAGGAACTAAATCAACTGATTTTAAATTCTTTTTTGGTCCTAACCAGTACAAAATACTTTCAGGTTACGACAAAGATTTAACGGGCGACGAGCAATTGAAACTACGTGCCATCATTCCGCTCGGATGGGGCATTTTTGGTTGGGTAAACCGTTTTATGATTATTCCAATGTTTGATTTTTTTAGTAAGTACATTTTTAATTTTGGTATTATTATTTTACTTATGACATTTGCTATCAAAATGTTGTTGTTCCCGCTTACTTACAAATCTTACATTTCGAGTGCCAAAATGCGTGTGCTGAAACCAGAGATTGACGAAATTAATGCACGCATCCCAGCCGATAAAATGGCTGAGCGTCAAAAAGCAACCATGGAGCTCTACAACAAAGTGGGCGTAAGTCCAATGAGTGGTTGTTTGCCTACATTGCTTCAAATGCCTATCCTGTTTGCCATGTTTAGCTTTTTTCCGGCAGCCATAGAGCTTCGCCAGCAAAGCTTTTTGTGGGCAAACGATTTGTCATCCTACGATGCCATTGTAAGCTGGACAACTTACATTCCACTGGTTACACCCTATTTTGGAAATCACATCAGCTTATTTACCTTGCTTATGACGGTTACCACCATTGTATATACCAAACTGAACATGGCTAACACCCCTACAACCGATCAAATGGGCGGTGCCATGATGAAGTGGATGATGTACTTAATGCCCGTTATGTTTATGTTCATGTTCAACGGATATGCTGCGGGTTTAAGTTATTATTATTTTATTTCAACGCTTATCTCCATTGCTCAAACCTATGTTATTCGTGCTACTGTGGACGAAAAGAAAATGTTAGCACAATTGCACGCCAAGCGAAATTCCAAAAAAGTGGTCAAAAGAAGTGGCTTTATGGAACGATTAGAAAAAATGCAACGCGAACAACAAAACAGACTGAAAGGGAAAAAATAATACAGCGATGTAGCTTATAGTTACTCAGCCAAAAATTTTCAACTGCTCACAGTAATACAAAAAAAAGCCAGAACGCGTATTTCTCGTATTCTGGCTTCTTTTGTTTAAAGAGCACACTTCATTTTAGCTTATTTCAATCATTCTTGCTGGTTTTGGTTTGGCTTCTTCGCGCTTTGGAATGCTCACCGTTAGAATCCCTTTGTCGTAAGCTGCCTCAATTTTCTCGCCATCGGCAATCTCAGGTAAGGTAAACGAGCGAGAGAACGATTGATAGCTAAATTCGCGTTTGGTGTAAACTTCGCCTTCATTGCTTTCGTTTTTCACTTCTTTCTCCGACGAAATTGTCAACAAATTGCGGTTAAGTTCTATTTTGAAATCATCTTTTCCAAATCCAGGTGCTGCAACTTCCACAGTAAATGCATCGGCATTATCTTTAATATTTACCGAAGGTAAAGTCGTGTTGGTGTTAGAAAAGTTACGGTTGTTCCAATCGAACATGTCGCCGTCAAAAAAACGATCGAATAAAGATGGTGTTTGGTTTGAATTACGTACGAGTAACATAGTTGTATCCTCCATTTTTTAAGTTGAACATTAAATAAATTGTTGTTGTTTTCAACTCCTTTTTATCAAAACAAATACCAATACCAAAAAACTGCTATTATGTCTGATTATCAATAGGTTGTACTGTCATTTTTTCAGGTTTAAAATACTAAGCTAAAAACTGTTTTGGTGAAAAATTATTGAAAATCAATTCAGTAACATCATAGCCAAAAACCAACTGAAGCTGCAGTTTTGACAGGTAATTTGCATAAGCATACCAACGCAACCATTTATACATAAAAATTACAAGCGCTAAATATTTATCATTGTTTATTGTATCTTTGCAGTTCAAAAAAAAATATAGTATATAAATGAAAAAAATATTGTTCATTACGCTTGTTTTTTCAGCCCTTATAGCCTGCAAACAACCTGCAAAGCACCCCGCAGTAGTTGCTGTAGCAATTCAGCCACCTGCATTCAATGCTGACTCGGCTTATAGCTACATTCAAACACAAGTCGATTTTGGTCCACGTGTGCCCAATAGCACAGCCCATGAGCAGTGTGGCACTTTTTTGGCAGCCAAGTTGCGCAGCTTTGGAGCGCAAGTGATTGAGCAACGTGCAAACTTAACTACCTTTGATGGAACTAGCATTCGCGCCGTAAACATTATTGGTTCGTATAAACCAACATCTACCGAACGAGTTTTGCTTTTTTCGCATTGGGATTCGCGTCCGTGGGCAGACAACGACCCAAACCCTGCAAACAGAAACAAAGGAGTGCCTGCTGCCAACGATGGTGCAAGCGGCGTAGGTGTATTGCTCGAAATGGCACGCCAACTACAACAAAAAAATCCATCGATAGGTGTGGATTTAATATTCTTTGATGCCGAAGATTACGGTGCTCCTGAAAACTACTCTGGTAACTCGGAAGATTCCTGGTGCTTAGGAACGCAGTATTGGTGCAAAAATCCGCATCAGAAAGGCTACACAGCGCGTTTTGGAATCCTCTTAGACATGGTGGGTGCGCCCGATGCTACTTTTTATAAGGAGGGTGGTTCTATGTATTTTGCGCCCGAAATTGTTGAAAAAGTATGGTCGAAAGCGCAAAGCCTTGGTTTTGGCAAATATTTTATGAACCAAGCCATAGGAACCATTACCGACGATCACATTTATGTGAATAAAATGGCTGGCATTCCGAGTATCGACCTTATTCACTACCGCAATGAGGGTCAAAATTCGGGCTTTGGGCATTACTGGCACACGGTGAACGATACCATGGATAATATTGACAAAAACACGCTTCTTGCTGTGGGAACTACACTCATGCATGTGGTTTATAATGAATAATGTGCTTTTAATTGAATATGCCTTTTAATTACTCTTAGCAAAACATATGAAATTTAAAAAAATAGCAGTCAAAATTGGCAGTAATGTTCTTACGCACGCCGATGGTACGTTAGACATAACACGGATGTCGGCATTGGTTGATCAGATTTCAGTTTTGAGAAAACATGCGGTCGAAATTGTGTTGATATCTTCGGGCGCTGTGGCATCGGGGCGAAGCATATTAGGGATAAACAAAAAAATGGACATCGTTGACCAACGACAATTGTTCTCGGCTGTAGGGCAAGCAAAATTAATCAATCATTACTGGGACTTGTTTCGCGAACATGGTATCACGGTAGGACAAGTACTCACTATGAAAGAAAATTTTAGTAGTCGTCGCCATTACCTCAACCAGCGAAACTGCATGCAAGTGATGTTGGATAATGGCGTTATTCCTATTGTGAATGAAAACGATACGGTGTCGGTTTCCGAATTGATGTTTACCGACAACGATGAGCTTTCGGGGTTGATAGCGTCGATGATGGATATGGAAGCGCTGATTATTCTTAGTAATATTGATGGCATTTACAACGGTTCGCCTTCCAATCCTACTGCTACTGTAATTCGTAAGATAAAAAAAGGACAAGATATTTCAGATTTTATCCAATCCTCCAAATCCACTTTTGGACGAGGCGGTATGGCAACAAAAACTACTATTGCGCGCAAAATTGCCGACGAAGGCATTGAGGTTATCATTGCAAATGGTAAAAAAGACAATATTCTAATTGATTTGTTAGATAAAAAATCGGATGTTGTATGCACTCGTTTTGTTGCTTCCAACGAAGATGTATCGAGCATTAAAAAATGGATTGCGCATAGCGATGGTTTTACCAAGGGCGAAATTCACGTGAACGAAAATGCAGCCAAAGCTTTAACAGGCGAAAAGGCTGTAAGCTTATTACCCGTGGGTGTAACGACTGTTGTGGGTGAATTTGAAAAAGATGATATTGTTAAAATTATTGACTACAAAGGTATGTCGCTTGGTGTGGGCAAGGCGCAATATGGAAGCTCCAAGGCTCGCGAATTGATAGGTAAAAAAAATCAGAAGCCACTTGTACATTGCGATTACATGTACTTGGAATAAAAAATAAAATGGACTCCATAAGCTCTTTTTCTGAACTCACCGCACATCTCACCCGCGTGAATTGCCGCAAGCGTATGGCGGTGGCAAATGCAGTCGATTCGCATACACTCGAAGCCGTGTTGCGTGCAGTTGATTCTGGCATAGTAGAGGCTTATCTCATTGGCGATGTGGCAGCTATCGAGTCGCCAGCTCTTTTCGCTCACAACCCATCGCCTTTCATTCACATTATCGATAAGCCTGATGTGCTGGAAGCCACACTCGAGGCTGTGCGCATGGTAAAATGGGGGGAAGCAGATATTTTGATGAAGGGTTTGGTGAATACCGATGTGCTCCTTCGTGCAATTTTGGATAAAGAAAAAGGATTATTACCTGCTGGCAAAGTGCTTTCGTATAGTGCCGCTCTGCAAGTGCCACTGTACCACAAATTGTTGTTCTTTACCGACCCTGTTGTTATTCCATCCCCCAACCTGTTGCAGCGCACTGCTATGATTAAGTACTGCATTGCTACGGCACAAAAATTTGGTATTGCCAAACCAAAAGTAGCACTTATTCATGCCACCGAAGTGGCTAATCCTAAAATTCAATACATGCAGGACTATTTAGACTTAAAAGCTGCTTGGCGCCATGGCGAATTTGGTGATGTGATTTTAGATGGTCCTTTGGATATATTTCTGGCTTTGGACAAAGAACGGGGAAGCATTAAAAATGTTCCTACGCCAGTGCTTGGCGATGCTGATATTTTGATTTTTCCGAACTTTGAGTGTGCCAATACGTTTTACAAAGGCTTATCACTTTTTGCACATGCCGAGATGGCCGGATTGCTACAAGGAACCGATAAACCTGTTGTGCTAACCTCGCGCAGCGAAAGTATCGATTCCAAATTTTACAGCATTGCCATGGCATGTGTGTTGGTGTAAGTGTTTCTTGCTTTTCTTTTATTACTTTTGTTCGCAATTTTTTTTGTAACATAACAACTGAAAAAAATTCATTTATGATAAAAAAAACAATTCTTCTGGCTTCTCTTCTGCTTCTGTGGTATCCATCACAAGCATGCACAAATTTTTTGGCTGGTAAAAATGCAACGACAGATGGCTCCACGCTCATCAGTTATGCCGCCGATTCGTATTTTCTATTTGGTGCTCTGTATCATTATCCTGCAGCCAGCTACTCTGCTGGCACGCTACTCGATATTCGCGACTGGGATACGGGTAAATATCTTGGAAAAATAAAACAAGCCGACAAAACCTACTCGGTAGTTGGCAACATGAACGAATATCAGGTTTCCATTGGTGAAACTACTTATGGCGGCCGCCCAGAGCTTGTCGATACCACTGCCATTATGGACTACGGCAGCTTGATTTACATTGGGCTGCAACGTTCAAAAACGGCTCGCGAAGCTATCAAAGTGATGACCGACTTAGTTGCCGAGTATGGCTATTATAGTGAAGGCGAATCGTTTTCTATTGCCGACCCGAATGAAGTATGGATAATGGAAATGATTGGCAAAGGAGCTGGTAACAAAGGAGCTGTGTGGGTAGCGCAGCGCATTCCCGACGATTGCGTTTCGGGACATGCCAACCAAGCACGTATCACCACATTCCCCTTAAACGATAAAAATAATTGCCTCTATGCAGAAGATGTGATACGTTTTGCACGCGAAAAGGGCTATTTTAAAGGGCGCGATGCTGATTTTAGCTTTTCGGATGTATATGCTCCACTCGACTATACAGCATTGCGTATTTGTGAAGCGCGCGTGTGGTCGTTTTTCCGTCAGGCAAACCCTGCTATGGAGCATTATATCAGCTACATAAAAGGAGAAACCGCCGAACGTATGCCGCTCTGGATAAAGCCCGCCACCAAGGTGAGCGCACAAAAAATGAAAGAATACATGCGTAATCAGTACGAGGGCACTGAATTTGACATGACAAAAGGAGTTTGTGCAGCTCCTTTTGGAAGCAAATTGCGCCATAGTCCGCTCGGTTTTAAAGTAGATAGTGTGGAATATATGCACGAGCGCCCAGTAGCAACACAGCAAACAGGCTTTGTATTTGTAGCTCAAATGCGCAGTTGGCTACCTAATTATGTGGGAGGTATTTTGTGGTTTGGCGTGGACGATGCTGCGAGCGCTCTTTTCGTCCCTATGTACTGCGGCATACAGGGCGTTCCTGCCTGCTACGACCAACACAACGGCAGCCTGTTGGAATACTCACCAAGCTCCGCATTTTGGATTTATAATGGTGTAGCCAATTTCGCCTACGGCAAATATAGCTACATGATAACCGACATAAAAAAAGTGCAACAACATTGGGAAGATAATTTCAATTCCCTCGTGCCAGCTATCGACAAAGTGGCTGCAGCTATGCCCAATAACGAAGCACGCAAGTTCCTCACCGATTTTAGCTTAACTCAAGCCGAAAACTCAACTGCAGCCTGGAAAAAATTAGGAGAATACTTGTTGGTGAAATACATGGATGGTAATATAAAAAAGGAAAAAGATGGCGCTTTTGTTCAGAATGAGTTTCATATTCCACCCTCCATCATTCGTGCTGGTTACTCCGATGAAATTCTGCGCCAACTCGTAAAAGAAAATCCCGGACTACGCGTAAAATCGAAGCACGAATTGAACCAAAGAAAATAAGAACTAAAAAAAATGGCAATCAATTTTCGTAAAATAGGACTTAAAAAACTTGATACCTATATTATCGGCAAGTTTTTAGGTACCTATTTTTATTCTATCGTACTCATTTTGAGCATTTCGGTGGTGTTTGATTTAACGGAAAAATTAGATAATTTTTTCGATAACAATGCGCCCCTTAAAGCGATTATTCTGGAGTATTATGCCAATTTTATTCCTTATTATATGAATGTATTCAGCCCGCTGTTTACGTTTATAGCTGTGATATTTTTCACATCCAAAATGGCGGGAAATACCGAAATTGTTGCCATTCTTGCCAGTGGCGTGAGCTTCCGTCGGTTGATGATGCCTTATTTTATTTCGGCATTGCTCATCAGCTCCTTAGCTTTTGTGCTCGGAGGTTACGTTATCCCCCATGCCAGCGAAAAACTAATTAATTTTGAAGATAAATACGTCCGAAAAACAAAATTAGATAATGCCCATAATGTGCAAATGCAGGTGGAAAAGGGGGTCATTCTGTATATCGAACGCTACGAAGTGGCTCAAAACACGGGATACCGCTTTTCGCTCGAAAAATTTGAAAAGAAAAAATTAGTTTCCAGGCTCACTGCCGAAACTATTCATTGGGATTCGCTCCATCATTGGACGATTACAAACTACCTCCAACGAGACTTTCAAGGCATGCGCGAAAGCATTCGTAAAGGCATTACCATGGATACCGTTATACGCGTACAGCCAATGGAATTCTTTATCACCACTGCTCAAAGTGTGCAACTGAACAATACCGAGCTGAAAAACTACTTGATAAGTCAACGAAATAGAGGAGTTGGAAATATACAAGGATTTGAAGATGAATACTATAAGCGATTTTCGCTTCCATTGGCAGCATTCATTATGACGCTCATTGGCGTTTCTTTGTCCTCGCGCAAAGTTCGTGGCGGCATGGGCATTCACTTAGGTATTGGCTTAGCATTGAGCTCTTTCTATATTTTATTTTCTACTTTTTCCACTACTTTTTCGGTTAGCGGTTTGATGTCGCCTATGTTGGCTGCGTGGTTACCAAACATAACATTTTTAATAATTGGTATTTATTTGTACAATAAAGCGCCCAAGTAATCAGCAGAATTGGTTTAAATCAAAAAAAAAATTATATTTGCACCAACTTTTTAGGACGCCGAACAACGGACTCCACAATAAAAATCAATTAAAAAATAACTACAAATTTAAATATCGGCGTAGCTTCTTTCAAGGCATCTTCTGCCGACCTATTGAGCGACAACACAGCTTTATCTACCAAATCCTGACCACCCGGAACAAGTTTGATGTTGTCGATAATTGGTTGAGCGTCCTTTGGAAGAAGAATTTTTAGGGCAGCATTTCCCCAGAAACCATTTTCGACACCCAGATTGCTAACAGCCTTTTCTATGCCAAGGTCGAGCGAAGATTAATAATGACTTAGCATCCATACTGAATAATTAGTTCGAATTCATTTTTTCAAGAACTATCGCCCACACAAACTTCACATTACCCACCAAATAGCGCCGCCACATACGCTTTGGTTCGCTTACTAATCTATAAAACCATTCTAATCCAATTTTTATTATCCATTGTGGTGCACGTTTTACCGTGCCAGCATAAAAATCGAATACTGCCCCAATGCAACATACATGACAATTATTAACCACTAAGCGTTTATCGTTAATCATTTTCAATGCCCATTTCTCCTGCTTGGGAGCCGTCATGCCTACAAAGAGCACATCCGGATTCACTTTATTAATCACTTCTACCATAGCGCGATTATCCTCCGCTGTAAACTCCGCTTTGTAGGGTGGTGAGTAGGTATGGTATGTACCTCTACATTCGGAAAGTCGATGGCAACTCGTGCCTTTATCTTCGCCAATACCATTTCTGTACTCCCAATAAATAATGCCGACGCCGTTTTCTGATACCCCTTTAGGGGGTTGGGGGGCAGGTTTTTCATTCGCCCCATCTCCCAATAAAACAAATCTTCGCCGGCTATTTTTTTTATCTTATCGCCGCTTAATAACCGTTTGGCTAAAACGATACTAATACCATCGGGTAGCAGTACGTCACTTTGCCGTAGTGCCTCGGCAAAATCAGCATCGTGCTGCGCCACATTATAGCTGTGTGCATTGATGGTAGTAATAAGCAACCTGCCCTCAGGCAACTCCGATAACTCGCTACTATATAACTGATACGTTTGAAGCATATTAGTAAAAACTTATTCAATTTCTTTTGGTTTATCTTTATCCAATGATTTACTGAGGAACCGTGATAGAGTATCATTATTGATTATGGTTTTTAATGTAAGCACTAATTTCATTCAATATGTATTCTTCACCTTGGGAGTGTAAAACATCATAGTTAGTTGTAAGGAAACCATAAACGTCAAGTTTTTTAAATAGTGCATGTACTTCAACTGCCTCCATTTTTTTTAATACTCTATAATTTTCAACACAGAAAATAGATAACATTTTTTCTTTTTTAAACTGATTATCTGTTTGTTGAAGTTTATGCTTTTCCTTTTCTAATTCCTTGTATAAATTTAACCCACTCATATACCACCATTTACTTTTAGCATCAAATAATTTTTTATAAAAATTTGATGTGTAAAGATAGCTCATAGCATCAGCAGAATCAAGTTTCTTTTTAGTAGATATTAATGATACTAATTCGTTGATTTTTATTGGTAAAATAGCTTTTTCGATAGACATAAATTCATATTAATTAATTTACAAAGATAATATATTCCAACTCAAAAAACAAGAGATCTCGATATGATGATGTGATGATATGTCGATGAGGTGATATCTTTTTCCGAATATCTTCCTCTACAAAAACTTATGTGTCTTCCGTCAGTGGACGGACAAGTTATGTGGTTATTTTTTGGTAACATTAGCTTACGCTGACCGTTGGTTCTTTGCAAGCAAAGCGGCATAGCCGAGCGAACCACTCCATTAACTACTTTATAAACCTTATAACCTTATACCTTTTTTACCATTAATCATTTACCATTAACCACTTTCACCAGCCCTCTTAACCCACAATAATACCTATACGGATACCAAAACCAAAACAATCGAGGTTGTTTTATTGAATATTTTTCTATCATGAATTGTTTACCTGGAAAAACAACTCCCTTCACGTATGGTAACGAAGTGGACATCCCGTTTGAACGGGACCGCATAAAATCAACCGGATTCTTCAATTGTTTTAAATGTAATAGATGCGTAGCAGTGCCGCTCGTGGGAGCACCATAATAATGCCGCACCATATCCAAATACCTAAAAACCGTATCCGCAAAATTGTGTTTAATACATTTGGATTCAAAACGATGCCTGAAAACTCGTTTTTAGGAATGTTAGAAATTGATTAAACATGAATTAAAAAAGTTCTTTAAACTTCTCAATATTAATTATGTTAATGTGGGGGAAATCTATTGATTTTAGAATATTAAAATGCTTGTCATTTGTTACAATAAAATCACAATTGCCAGCTAAGGCTGCATCAACAAACTTATCATCATCCGGATCGTCGGTAATTAGGTTATATTTATAATAAATTGTACAAAGCCAAACATTTTCTAGTTCTAAAAGCATTCTGACGACAGCTTTTGCTGTTTCAATATTGTATTTTTGCGCAATAATTTCCTCGTATTCAGTCAATATCTCATTAGTTATAAACAAATTAAATCTTTTTTCGACCAACTGACGAAAAATCCAATGATACTTTGAGTATTCTGAAATTGAAACTAACAGAATATTGGTATCTAAAACTATGTTTGGTATTCTATGACTTTTCATTTAACCAAGAATCCATAATTTCATTCGAAAGATTATTTTTTTTCCATACTTCATTGGCATTTTCAATTGATTTTTTAGCATAGAATTGAGCCAATAGATTTTTAAGTTCATGTAGTTCAGGTTCTGAGATATTAGTTGAATATATTTTCATTAATTCTACCTGAACATTTGATAGTGGCAGTTTTATTGCATTCATTTATTTGATATTTTGTAGGTTTTACAATGCAAATATACATATAATTTTAGTTCTATAACAAACTGATTTTTTATTTTGTTCGAAAGTCTATGTTATAGTTTAGTGTCTAATGTCTT
>MNZK01000101.1 GCA_001873635.1 Porphyromonadaceae bacterium CG2_30_38_12
GCTCCCGAAGAGGTTTTTTATTATTCCAAAAAATTAAGCCTGCGTGCTAATTGGGAGTTTGAAGAAACTTGGGACTTGTATGCAGTGCCTCTGTTGAAGCAAAAGCCCGCAGAATTGCGTAAAGACGGAGCTCAAAAACAAGGTAATTAGGTTCGCAACGCCTGAATTTAATCTGCTTCTTGCACAATCAGACCATCGCGCATGGTGATAACTCTATCCGAGAGTTTAGCAAGTTCAAAATCGTGGGTAACAATAACGATGGTCAAACCAAATTTGTCGCGAAGCTCAAAAAGCAATTTGTGCAAGTCAGTCTTGTTTTTGCTATCCAAACTTCCCGATGGCTCGTCGGCAAGAATCACAGCCGGATTGTTTATCAGCGCACGCGCTACGGCAACACGCTGTTTTTCGCCACCTGAAAGTTGTGCCGGTTTGTGCTCTAATCTATCACGCAATCCCAAATAATCGAGCAACTCAGTTGCGTGATTTTTTGCTGCTTCTGTTTTCGTACCACCAATCAATGCCGGTATCATCACATTTTCGAGGGCTGTAAATTCGGGCAACAGTTGATGAAACTGAAAAATAAAACCAATATGTTTGTTGCGAAAAGCTGCCAATTCTTTTTCATTAAGTGTCGATAAATCAACATCTTGTATCCGAATACTACCGCCATCGGGCTTATCCAGCGAACCCATTATTTGTAAAAAAGTAGTTTTTCCAGCCCCGCTCGCTCCTACTATAGAAACAATTTCGCCTTTGGAAACAAAAAGATTCACGCCTTTGAGCACGTTTAATGTATCAAAACTTTTTTGAATAGCTGTTGCTTGTATCATGCTTACTATTGGCTATGGTTGCTTGTATCATTTTTTTTTGCAAAGTTATTCCTTTCCGTTGAAATACAAGTCGTCTTATTCAAAAATAATCGTGTTTAAACATTCCTTACCCTTATTTGTTTAAAGAATCAGCCAACTTAAAAGTAGGGTTTCTTTTTTTTAATAAATTTAAAACGGATAATAGTTATGATGCAGCATCCCTTTGCAAACATTAGTTTTCAGGAGTTTTTAGACAATTTTAAAGCAAGTATGAAGCGTGCTTACCACCGAGATGATAAGATTGATGATTTTTGTAGCACACGTGGCATTCCGGCAGCAGTTCTCACCGAGCTTATGTCCACAAACCCATTAGCGCTTACCATACCCCGCGAATATGGCGGTTTTGGCGGCAATGTAAAACAAAACATAGCCTTCATTTCGGCAGCCTCGTACGAATCGTTGGCTTTGTCGCTCACGCTTGGAATTAATAACGCCTTATTCATTCAGCCATTTACAAAATACGGACAAGCAGCTGCCAAACCACATGTTTTCGAGCGTTTTTTAAATAATCAGAGCATGGGTGGTTTGATGATTACCGAGCCAAATTTTGGGAGCGATGCGCTCAACATGCAAACAGCTATTACTGAGAAAAACGGTTCATACCATTTGCAAGGATTTAAACACTGGCAAGGATTGACGGGTATGGCCGAATTTTGGTTGCTCACTGGGCGTCGCAAAACTGAAAATGGCACCCTGATGCGTGATGTGGAAATGTTTATGTGCGATGTGAATGCGCCTGGTCAGCAGATTGTAGTTGAAGAGTATTATGAAAACTTAGGCTTGTATCAAATTCCTTACGGGCTTAATCGATTAGACGTGGTAGTGCCCGAACAAAACAGACTTATACCGCATACAAACGGTGTAAAAATGCTCCTCGACTTGTTGCATCGCAGCCGTTTTCAATTTCCTGCAATGGGTTTGGGCTTTCTGCAACGTATGCTCGACGAAGCCATTTCGCACGTAAAAACACGCTTGGTAGGCAACAAAAGTTTGTTCGATTACGACCAGGTTCAAAGTCGCTTAGCGCGATTGCAAGCTAACTTCACCATTTGCTCAGCTTTCTGCGTTAAATCGGGCGAAGTGGCGGACATCGAAAATGACCTTTTCCCATTGGGGTTGGAAGCCAACATTATCAAAACTGTAACGACTGATATGATGCAAGAGTCCGCCCAATCGCTGCTGCAACTTGTTGGCGGAAAAGGCTACCGATTAAACAACATTGCTGGTCGCTCAACGGTTGATAGCCGTCCGTTCCAAATTTTCGAAGGCTCCAACGACATTTTGTACCATCAGATAGCCGATGCGTTTTTAAAACTTATGAAAACTGCCAAAGAAACAAAACTCTATAACTACCTCGTATCATACGCACCAGCCATAGCCCAACGCTTGCAAACCTTGACAAGCTTTGAGGTGGACTATCAGTTATCGCAGCGAAAATTAGTTGAATTTGGACAACTTATTAGTCGTATTTTTTCCATGCAATTAGTTGCCGAATCAGCCCAAAGAGGCTTCCGCAGCGACCTTGCCGAGAATGCGTTGGACGTTTTACGGCAGGAAGTTTCATCACGCATCAACAACTTGCGTTTCGAAAATCAAACCTTAGTTGTGGAAGACTATGCAGCAAATAGCTATTGGTTTGATATTTAGAAATTTGTAAGAAAATAGCGGTATGTGTTTCAGGCTAATAAGTTTTTCTATCGTGTTTCTTGCATTCTCGTTGCAAGCTTACGCACAAGCAAGTTACAAGGAGCAAATTTACAATGCTTACGTGCATGGCAACATGGCAGCGTGGGCGCGTACGATGAATGCATTTGAAAATCAGAAACAAGTAACGGTAAACGAAAAGTTAGAATTAATAAGCTATTATTATGGCTACACAGCTTATTTAGTAGGCACTAAGAAAGCCGATTTAGCGTATAAAAACATTGCAAAAGCCGAAAAAATTATACACGAAGTACAACATGAAGCACCTAAAAATGCTACCGTTTATGCTTTTAAAGGCTCTTTTATTGGTTTTCGGATTGGATTAAGTAAGTTTAAAGCCATGTATTTGGGACCCGAGAGCAATCGCAACACAAGCTATTCGCTTGCGTTGGACAAAAACAATATTCAAGGCAATGTGGACAAAGCCAACACACTGTTTCATACGCCAAGCTTATTTGGTGGTGACAAAGAAAAATCGCTGCAAGGTTATTTGAAGGCTGTAAAACTAATGGAATTACACAAAATGACGACCAATAATTGGTTCTATTTGAATGTGCTTACGTTGGTTGCCAAAAATCAAATTGCACTGGAGCAATACAGCGCTGCTAAAAGTACGTACGAAAAAATACTGCTTTTTGAACCAGATTATGAATGGGTTAAAATCAAATTATTCCCGGAACTCTTGCAGAAAATAAAAGATAATGACTAAAAAACACCTATTAAAAAATAGATTATGACAGCAAATTTTTACGATTATACGGCAAAATCATTGCGAGGCGAAGATGTTTCCATGAATAGCTATAAAAACAAAGTCGTTATTGTGGTTAATGTGGCAAGTAAATGTGGTTTCACGCCACAATACACTGCCTTGGAGTCGCTTTACGATAAATACAAAGATAAAGGATTAGTCATTCTCGGCTTTCCTTGCAATCAGTTCGGAAATCAAGAACCAGGTTCAGAAGAGGACATTGCTAAAGGTTGTGTGCTCAATTATGGCGTAAAATTCCCCATGTTTGCCAAAGTAGATGTGAATGGGAGCAGTGCACATCCCTTATTTAAGTATTTGCGCAACAAGCTTAAAGGAACTTTAGTGAGTAATGTGAAATGGAATTTTACAAAATTTCTAATTGATCGCAATGGTAATCCGGTAAAACGTTTTGCTCCCATCACTAATCCCGAAAACATGATAGAGGATATTGAAAAATTACTTTAAAAACAATTCAATAAAAAAACAATTCAACAAAAAATGAAAAAACTTTTTTTATTTTTAATCGTCATAGCATCAGTAACAGTACTGACAGCGCAGACTAAAAATTTCTATGATTTCAAATTGAAAAGCCTCGATGGCAAAGCCGTTAGTTTGAAAGATTATGCCGGCAAGGTTGTATTGGTGGTCAATACTGCCAGTAAATGCGGATTAACGCCTCAGTACGAGGGTCTCGAAACGCTCTATAAAACGTATGCTGCCAAAAACTTTGTAATTTTAGGCTTCCCATGCAATCAGTTTATGGGGCAAGAACCCGGCACTGCCGAAGAAATTCAAAAATTTTGCTCCGGCAAATACAACATCACATTTCCGCTGTTTGAAAAAATAGAGGTGAATGGAAAAAAAACTCACCCCTTGTACGTGTTTTTAAAACAACAAGCACCTTTGGAAGGTAAAAATGACATTCGTTGGAATTTTGAAAAATTTTTGATTGACCGCAACGGAAAAGTCGTAAAACGTTATGCACCAACTATAAAGCCCAAAGAGCTGACAACAGATATTGAAAAATTATTGTAAGTCAAAAAGTTTCTTATCCTTTTGCTGAAAACGATACCCAATTCCCCATTCAATAAATTCAGCTTTCTGAAGATGTGTTTTTAAGCCCAAGGCTAAAAACACATTTTCGGTTAATGCATAATGCAAGGATGCACGACTGAAAAACCAGCCATCTTCTTTTTCAATGTTATAGGGATAAATCAAAGGTTTGTTCAGTGCCGAAAGTTTGGCAGCGTCATAGGGTTCTAAATTTTTAATCGGATTGAGCACATACAAGCCCAGATGAATGCCCGCAGTGAATTTACCTGCAACCAATTCGGGGCGTAAAGTTATGCCAATGCGCATTTTATTCTTTATTTCATCCGTGAAAATGTAAGTTCGTTGCCATGTAGAATTGTGATTGCCATCGTAAACGCCATCATAAAAAGCATCTATGCCCACACCCAAGCGTAAAGCATTTCCTACAGGATGGTACACTGCTGCCACAAACGATCCGGTTGGGTATAATTTCGTGTCTTTGTAATACCATTGCCGTGCACCACCCGAGGCAATAAGCTCCATGCTAAAGACATTTGGAACATTTTTGCTATGTTTCCATATTGGGCGGTAGCGGTGCTTGTAGTAAGGTGTGTAGCTTATTCCCGCCATAGTATTAATCATATTTAAGCCCGAGTTTGGTTGGTAAAAACTGCCATTCGACGCGTGATTCCATTGCAAGTCGGCAACAGCAGCCCAGCCCTTTCCAATGGGTACAACCAAGCTACCACCACCCTCGAAATACACATTCAGATGCGAACCAATGGCAGCATTTCCCGTATTTAAAACTTCCAAATTCGTAGCCGTATTCCGAAATGTCTTTGTAAGATAACTGGCACCAGCTCCACCTTTAATGTTAAATTTCACAAAATTAAAATTGAACACTTGAAAGCTTAAATAGGGGTATACGGCATACAAATTGCCCAACATGGCAGGGTTGCCGAGGTTCAAACCAACCACCCCAACGCCAACCTTGGAAAAGTTCAGGTACTGATGCCATTCTTTTTCGCCCATAGTTTGCCATTCTATAGCCAATTCACAACCCACCACAGGGTCTTGTATCAATGTTTTCAAACGCTCCGTGTGTTGCAAAATACTGCCATACATCAGTTCGGCTTTGAGCATAAAATTGTTTTTTGTTTGTCCGTAGGAAATCCCCAGAAAAACGAACAAGCAAATGATTACATATATTTTTCGCATGTGTAGAGCGTTTTGTAAAGCTTGAAATTTTAATTACTTTTGACGGCGCAAAGATAAGCATATTATACAATAAAATATTGCCTTAGCAACTGAACTAAAACTAGCAAATCAAAATGTTTTCTATTTATAAAAAAGAAATAGCTTCTTTCTTCGGAAACTTAACCGGTTATATTGTAGTCGGTGTGTTTTTGGTTCTTACCAATCTTTTTTTGTGGGTCATTCCGGGCGAATACAACATTCCCGATGCCGGCTACGCCAATGTGGACGGATTATTTCGCATTGTTCCCTGGCTGTTTTTATTTTTATGTCCAGCCGTCAGCATGCGTGTTTTTGCCGAGGAAAAGCAAACAGGTACGTGGGAATTGTTGCTCACCAAACCAATTTCAAAATGGCAAATTACACTGGGCAAATACTTTGCGGCACTCAGTTTGGTGCTGTTAGCCTTATTGCCCACTGTGCTTAACTATTTCATTGTTTGGTACATTGCCGAACCAATGGGGAATGTGGATAGCGGAGCGTTTTGGGGATCGTTTATCGGATTGGTTTTTTTGGCTGTCATATTTGTTTCGGTGGGTGTTTTTGCGTCTTCCATTACCAACAATCAAGTGGTGTCTTTTATTTTGGCTGCTCTTTTTTCGTTCCTATTCTTTTATGGTTTCGATTTGCTTGCAAATTTTTTTGAGGCTGGTAACACGATTCAACTAGTTGAAAGTTTGGGTATGAATGCTCATTACAAGTCCATGAGTCGCGGTGTGATCGACTCACGCGATGTACTCTATTTTGCACTTCTCTCTTTTGTATTTCTAATGGCTACCCAACGTAATATTTCTAAATTGAAATAAAAGTACCGTAGTAAAACTTGATAAAAATAGACAACAAACACTGCCGTATTTTAATTTAGTTTTATTTTGTATTGACAAAAAAAAACGACGCAATGATATTTCTATCTCTGCGTCGCTTACAAAATTATACGTTCATTACAAGCTAAATTCAGCTCGTATTGTTTCCACCATATCCAATTTTTCCCAAGTGAAAAGTTCAACTGTTTTCGATATTTCGTTGCCATTACCATCTTTGAATGTTTTCACAACTTCGTGTGGTGTGCGACCTACATGTCCATAAGAGGCAGTTTCTTCATAAATAGGATTACGTAACTTCAAGCGGTCTTCAATGGCTTTGGGGCGCATGTCGAAAAGCTTTTCAATCTTTTCGGCTATTGCACTGTCAGTAAGTTTCACTTGTGCTGTTCTATATGTGTTTAGATAGAGGTTCATGGGTTTTGCAACGCCGATAGCATAAGCAACTTGAACCAAAACCTCCGTTGCTAAGCCTGCTGCCACTAAGTTTTTGGCTATGTGACGTGCTGCATAAGCTGCCGAGCGATCTACTTTGGAAGGGTCTTTCCCCGAAAAAGCACCACCACCATGAGCACCTTTACCACCGTAGGTATCTACAATAATTTTCCGCCCTGTTAATCCCGTGTCGCCGTGTGGACCTCCAATTACAAATTTTCCGGTAGGATTGACATGCAAAACGTAATCGTCTTTGAATAACTCGGCAAACTGCACATCCAAAGCTATGACACGCGGAATGAGAATCTCCTTGACATCCTTGCGTATGATTGCTAACATTTCTTGGTCAACTTGTGCTTGTGTTTTTCTCTCAGTAGGTGTCAAAAAGTCGTCATGCTGCGTAGAAACAACAATCGTGTGCACGCGAATAGGTTGATTGGCATCGTTGTATTCAATTGTAACCTGCGATTTGGAGTCGGGGCGCAAGTAAGTCATTACCTTCCCCTCGCGGCGGACAGCTGCTAACTCTTGTACGAGTGCGTGAGACAAATCCAAGGCAATAGGCATCAGGTTTTTGGTTTCGTTTGTGGCATAGCCAAACATCATTCCTTGATCGCCAGCCCCTTGCTCCATTTCCTCGGCTCGTTCTACGCCTTGGTTAATATCACTCGATTGTTCGTGTAGTGCTGAAAAAATGCCACAAGAATCACCATCGAATTTATACTCGCTTTTGGTATAGCCAATACGGTTAATCACACGCCGTGCCACGCCCTGAACGTCAATGTAGGCAGACGATTTAATCTCGCCCGCCAATACCACTTGACCAGTTGTTACAAGGGTTTCACAAGCCACTTTTGAAGTTTTGTCCAATGCCAGAAAATTATCTAAAATGGCATCGGATATTTGATCGGCTACTTTGTCAGGATGACCTTCCGATACGGATTCGGATGAAAATAAATATCCCATTTTTTGTTGATTTTTTAAAAAATTAAGAATTAAAAACTCTAATTTTTATGGGAGGTATTCGTAAGGACTTTGCAGGGTGCAGAAAATAGGTTTCAATTTAGCATTTTTTTCTGTGGTTGCAAGCAGTCCAAATCTCTCCACATATTTTACGAGTGCAAATGTACGGAAAGAAATCTAAACACATCATGCAGCATATCTTATTTTAAAAATAATTAACCCCAACCCCACATTGACCACAGCAAAATTCACAGGAAACAAACTGTTTGTTTCCAATAAAAAAAATACTCCGAACAACTTTCAAATTGTTCGGAGTATGTCATAATGAAAGCATAATCAGCTATTCAAAAGCCGTTTAACTAAAATCGGTAGCGAACGGAAAGTCCTGAGCCCGCATAGTTTGTGTAATAAGTATTGAAAATAGTAGGTCGCCAGTCGATAGAAATTTGAATAGGAATGGTAAAATTATATTCCAAACCAATCTGACCAACTACGCCAAAACCTGTGTTTTTTTGATACGAGCCAGCAGTTGCACCAATTCCGGCGTACCAGTCGAAACCAGGAGCCAACTGATCGAGCGGAAACATCCATTGATAAACACCTGTTAGTTGTATGCCCGAGTTAGCACTCAAATTTGTTAACCCCAAGTCAAATTCCAAACGATTTGCTTTACCCACCGATGTTTGATAGGAAATTTCACCATTATTGTTCAATAAACCCCTTACACCAATAGTTTGCTGAGCTGAAGCGGTAGTTATTAAACCTACAACAAGCACACATGCTACTACAATTTTTTTCATTCTCATTTTGTTTGTTTTATTGTTTTGAAATTAATAATTTATACAAAAATACACTTTTCATTTTTTATTTCCAAAAGTTTATGACTTTTGGAAACAAGTATCATGCCGTTTTCTATGATTTACAAACATTTAGTCATTTAAAAAAATGAACTTAGAGCCATCAAAATCAACCTGAATCTGCTGGTCGCTATGTACAGTTCCCGCTATCAATTGCTTACTCAAATCATTCAAAATGTATTTTTGAATTGCACGCTTTACGGGTCGAGCTCCAAATTGTGGGTCGAAACCTGCGTTTGCCAACTGTCGTATAGCTGCATCGCTCAAATTTAGGAGCACATTATTTTCTTTCAGTGTATGCTGAATTTGTTTAATTTGCAGGCGAACGATGCTTTCAATTTGCGATTCGTTGAGCGGTGCAAACATAATCAATTCGTCGATCCGATTTAAAAATTCGGGGCGTATGGTTTGTTTCAGTAATTCAAAAACCTGTAATTTAGTGGACTCGACTACTTCATCGTGATTTTTGCTACTCATTTTTTCAAAATTTTCACGAATGAGTGCCGAACCAATGTTGGATGTCATGATGATTATAGTGTTTTTAAAATTTACCATTCGTCCTTTGTTATCGGTCAATCGTCCATCGTCAAGCACTTGCAAAAGCACATTAAAAACATCGGGATGAGCTTTTTCTATTTCGTCAAATAGCACTACTGAATAGGGTTTGCGACGAATTGCTTCGGTTAATTGTCCGCCTTCGTCATAGCCAACATAACCGGGAGGTGAACCAATAAGGCGTGTTACCGAAAATTTTTCCTGATATTCACTCATGTCGATGCGTGTCATTAAATTTTCGTCGTCGAACAGGTATTCAGCCAAGGCTTTTGCCAACTCCGTTTTGCCTACGCCGGTAGTGCCAAGGAAAATAAATGAACCAATGGGGCGCTTTGGATCTTGTAAACCAGCACGACTACGCCTTACAGCATCGGCAATGGCAGCAATAGCTTCATCCTGTCCTACCACACGATTGTGTAATTCATCTTCCAGTGACAGCAACTTTTCTTTTTCACTTTGAAGCATTTTATTTACTGGAATACCAGTCCACCTACTTACCACATCGGCAATATCTTCGCTATCTACTTCCTCTTTTATGATGGCATTGGCGCCTTGCAAGCTTATTAATTGTGTTTGGTGAACTGCTATTTGCGTTTCGAGGGCTTTAATTTTACCATAACGAATTTCGGCAACTTTCCCATAATCACCTTCGCGTTCTGCCTTATCGGCTTGATATTTTAAGTCTTCTATTTCAATTTTTGCCTGCTGGATTTTGTCGATAAGCGTTTTTTCACTGGACCATTTTGCTCTCAATTTTTTACTTTCCTCTTTTAAATTGGCAATTTCTTCGTTTAGCTGGGCAAGTTTCTTGGTATCATTTTCCCGTTTTATAGCTTCTCGTTCTATTTCCAATTGCTTGATATTTCGTTCGATGACATCTAAATTTTCAGGAACAGAATCCATTTCCATTCGCAACTTGGAAGCAGCCTCGTCCATGAGGTCGATGGCTTTGTCGGGCAAAAAGCGGTCGGTAATGTATCGGCTCGATAATTCAGCCGCCGCAATGATCGCTGCATCTTTGATGCGAACCTTGTGGTGATTTTCATAGCGTTCCTTCAATCCACGCAGAATGGATATTGTACTCGCAATATCGGGTTCATCTACTTGCACAATCTGAAAGCGGCGTTCCAATGCTTTGTCTTTTTCAAAATACTTTTGATATTCATCGAGCGTTGTGGCTCCAATGGCACGCAGCTCACCCCGAGCCAATGCCGGTTTTAGAATATTCGCAGCATCCATAGCACCATCGCCTTTGCCTGCTCCAACCAAGGTGTGAATTTCATCGATAAACAAAATTACTTCACCATCGGCTTTAATCACTTCATTCACCACCGATTTTAAGCGTTCCTCAAATTCTCCTTTGTACTTAGCACCTGCAATCAGCGCACCCATATCCAACGAGAAGATTTGTTTCGTTTTAAGGTTTTCTGGTACATCTCCCCGCACAATTCGATGTGCTAAACCCTCGGCTATGGCAGTTTTACCTGTGCCAGGCTCACCAATTAGTATGGGGTTATTTTTGGTACGACGACTCAAAATCTGAAGCACGCGCCTAATCTCTTCATCGCGACCTATCACGGGATCTAACTTGCCCGCACGCGCTCGTTCATTCAAATTAATGGCATATTTCTCTAACGATTGATAATTATCTTCGGCAGTTGCCGAATGTACCTTTGACCCTTTACGAAGTTCCTGAATTGCTTCGCGTAAGGGTTTTTCGCTGATGCCGGCATCCTGAAACAGTTGCGTGAGTGCATTCTTTTCCTGAACCATTGCAAGCAAAATGTATTCGAGTGTAACAAATTGATCCCCAGTTTTGGATGACTCATCCAACGCTCTCTGGAGTATGCGATTCGTTTCATTGCTCAGGTAAGGAGTTCCTCCCGTAACACGCGGAAACCCTTCTATCATTTTGTTGATATTGGGTTGTAAACTGTTTGTGTTAACACCCATCTTCCCAAATAGAAACTGAACAATATCTTCTCCTTTCGTGAAAATAGCTTTTAGCAAATGCCCTGTTTCTACTACTTGCTGTCCTTTGCTTTGTGCATAGTCAATAGCTTGCTGAATGACTTCCTGCGATTTGATGGTAAAATTGTTAAAGTTCATTGTGTCTTTGTTTTAATGTTTCAGGTTATTTATTGTTTAGCTCGAAGACTTCAAATTTCTTTCCAACTAAAAATCAGGACATTATGTCAGCTTGAATGTGGTTGTAGATAACCTTTCAGGTCTATTTGTCAGTTTGTATTGATACACATCAAAATTCTTTATACCTTTGCTGACAATATAAGAAAGTTTTTCAGACGAATAAAATGCTATCCGATAATTTACAGACCGATTTTGGTACCATCGTATTTGTTCGTAGCGAGCGGGCAAAACATCTTAGTGCCCGTATCCAACTGAATGGATTACGCGTAACCCTGCCACGCGGAGCTACCGAACAGGAAGCACTGAATTTTTTGAACACTCGAAGAACTACCATTCTACGTAAACAGCAGCACTTGCACACTAAGCATGAAAACCATCAACTTAACTTGCAATATGGCAATGAAATAAACACTCTAAGTTTCAACATTCAAATTATTGAAACAGCACGCAACGATTTGTTTTTTTCGCTCAAAGATGGCATTCTGCGTATAGAATTTCCACAAAATGCCAACCTAAACACCGTCAAAGCGCAAAAAAACTGTTGGAATGGGATAAATTATTTTCTACGCAAAGAGGCTAAAAGACTTCTTCCCAGTCGTTTGAAACAGCTTGCTGACCAACATGGGTTTCAGTATTCCGAAGTGAAAATTCAGTCGAGTAAATCGCGATGGGGAAGTTGCTCGCGTGCCCGAAGCATTAATTTATCTTTTTATTTAATGCTTCTACCTGCTCATTTGGTGGATTATGTGCTCCTTCATGAACTTTGCCATACCAAGGAAATGAATCATAGCGATAAATTTTGGGCGTGGATGGACCATGTAACTGATAGTAAAAGTAAAGAATTACGTGCTGCCTTAAAGCACTATAATATGCCAACATAACATCATGAATTGGAATCAATTACTCTCAACAAAACGCTTCGGACAGGAAGCTTACCATGCCGTGCGCAACGACGACCGTAGTGAATTTCAGCGCGACTACGACCGTCTGATTTTTTCTGCTCCTTTCCGCCGCATGCAAAACAAAACGCAGGTTTTTCCCTTACCAGGCAGTGTGTTTGTGCACAACAGGCTTACTCACAGCCTCGAAGTGGCTTGCGTAGGTCGTTCGCTGGGCGTGTCGGTGTCGCAAAAGCTAAAAAATACCAATCCAAACAGCCCCTATTTTGACGAAATTGGGTCTATTGTTGCGGCTGCTTGCTTAGCACACGACATGGGCAATCCGCCTTTCGGTCATTCGGGCGAAAAGGCCATTGCTACTTATTTTTCGGAAGGAAACGGACGTGTTCTCGAAGCGCAAATGACTGCCGAGCAATGGAAAGACCTGATTTGTTTCGAGGGAAATGCAAATACTTTCCGGCTGCTCACACATCAGTTTAACGGTAGGCGAAATGGTGGGTTTGTACTCACATACAGCACCTTAGCGTCAGTTATAAAATATCCTTATGCGTCCATTTTCTCCGATATAAAAAAGCAAAAGTTTGGTTTTTTTGATGCCGAAAGAGCTGACTTCGAGAAAATAGCTGCCGAATTGGGCATTGTTCGTACTCCCGAAAATTCAAACCGCTACGCCCGCCATCCATTGGTTTATTTGGTGGAGGCTGCCGACGATATTTGCTATCAGATAATGGATATTGAAGATGCTCATAAACTCCGCATTCTGTCCACCGATGAAACCATCGAACTGTTTATGGGCTTTTTCGACGAGGCACGCCGCAAACGCCGCCGCGAAACTATGCTACTCGTGAGCGACCGTAACGAACAAATTGCTTACCTGCGCTCGTCGGTAATTGGCTTATTAATAGAGCAATGTGCCCAAGCCTTTGTGGCAAACGAAGCGGCTATTCTCGAAGGAAAATTCAACTCCACACTCATCAAAATACTACCCGAAATAAGCGTAAATGCCTATAAAACCTGTTCCGAAACGGCTTTCCGACGCATTTATCGAGCACCTGTTGTTCTCGATGTGGAACTGGCAGGTTACAAAATTATTAGTACCTTGCTGGAGCATTTTATCGAGGCTGTTTTGCATCCCGAAAAAGCCTATTCCAAGCAATTGCTTTACAGCATTCCCGAACAATTTGAAACCGAAAACACTGACAATTACTACAAAATAATGTCCGTATTAGATTATATTTCGGGC
>MNZK01000053.1 GCA_001873635.1 Porphyromonadaceae bacterium CG2_30_38_12
AAACCAATTAATTATTACTTATTTAAAAAATATTATCTTTGTAACACTTATACAATTAATTAGACAAAAAAAATAAACTCCTGATATATTATTCGCCTTATGAATACATTGAACCCGAATAACACTTTGAAGACATTACTTTCATTCGTTTTGCTTCTAAATTCTGTTTTCCTTTTATCGCAAACAACTTTTACAACAAGTGGAACTTACACAGTACCAGCAGGCATACCGGCTGTGAAAGTTGAATGCTGGGGTGGAGGTGGTGCTGGAGGTGGCACAACTGCTAATACCAAAAAAGGAGGCGGCGGTGGTGCTGGAGGTACCTATGCTAAGAGCGTGCTGAACGTTACTCCAAGTGCCACTTATACGGTTACAGTTGCCGCATCGCAAGCAGGAGCATTTGCCGCAGGGCTTAAAGGTAATTCATCTTGGTTTGGCTCCGTTTCAACCATCTATGCTGAAGGTGGAAACGGAGGTGCAGCACCAAACGGAGGAGTCTCAAAAGGTGGTTTAGGTTCTACTACATCGAGTATTGGCGACATATTATATGCCGGAGGTAATGGTGCAGACGGAAGTGCAACACTGAGCGGTGGCGGTGGCGGTGGTGCTGGTACAACTGGTACGGGTGGCAATGCATCTGGCGTAACAGCAGGGGCTGGAAAAACACTGAACGGCGGAAATGGTGGCGCAGGAAGAACAAACGAAGGTAACGGAGCAAATGGCTCAACTTACGGCGGTGGTGGTAGCGGTGCCTTTCTGACTGATGCTACAAATCATAATGGAGGATCTGGTGCTGCGGGCTTCGTTATCGTAACACCCTTGCAGGTAGAAGTTATAACGAGTATTGACAAAAGTTATTACGCCACTTTAAAAGAGGCATTTGACAGTATAAATGGTGGCGTTCATCAGGGTGCACTCACTATCAAGTTGTATGGCAGTACGACCGAAACAGCAACGGCATCACTCAATGCAAGTGGCACTGGTAGTGCAAATTACACTTCGCTAAGCATTTATCCAGCCTACACGGGTGTTATCATTTCGGGAGCTGTTGCAGGTGCATTAATTCAGCTCAATGGAGCGGATAATGTAGTTATTGATGGGCGTGTAAATTTAGCGGGTTTAGCCAATTTAACCCTTACAAATACAAACACATCAACGAGTGCCACCACAATTCAATTTATAAATAGCGCAGAAAACAATACAATCCAATATTGTACGATAAAAGGTGCAGGGACGTCCACTACATTAGGAACTGTTTATTTAGCTACAGCTACGGCTGGAAATGGCAATGACAATAACCTCATACAATACAATAATTTAACAAGTCTCTCTTCGACACTTCGACCAGCCAATATTATTTACTCATCTGGTTCAATAAGTTATGAAAATAGCGACAATACGATTAGAAACAATAATATTTTCGATTTTTTATTGTTAGGGGCTGCCTCAAATGGGATTCAGATAGCTGCAAATTCTACGGCATTTACCATTTCTGGAAATAGTTTTTATCAAACATCGACATTCACATCTACTGCAAATGTCGAATATGCTGCTATACGCATTAACAATACGGTAGGCAACGATTTTAATATTTCAGGCAATTTTATTGGAGGTAATGGAGCTGAAGCTTCTGGAACATGGACTAAGACAGGGCAGAATAATATTTTTAATGCAATCTATTTGAATATAGGCACTTCTAACAACAGCGTTCAAAATAATACCATTACAGGTATTAGCTATACTAACAATGGTGCTGCGAAATGGTATGGTATTTATTTAGCAGGCGGGACTGCCAATATTGGCACAGTAAATGGCAATATAATTGGTGCGGCTACGGGCACAGGAGCTGTAAGTTTCACCGCAGGAGCTACCGGTGCTGCATTTTACGGCTTGTACATAGCCACAACCAACAATGTAACCTGCTCAAACAATATCATTGGAAGCATTACCACAGCTGCCTCGGCTACAACTAATGCCACCAACTTTTATGGCATTCATAAAACAGCTACTACTGGTAATCTTACTCTCTCGAACAATACAATTGGAAGTACAAGCACTGCAAACAGTATTCAGGCAAGTTCGATAGCCACAGGCAATTCGCAAATTGTATATGGAATTTATAATTTAGGGACTGGGAGTATTACTATTTCAGGCAATACATTAGCCAATATTGCGAACGGCACTACCGAAACAACGCGTTCCTCCCGTACGCGTGGAATCTTCTCGAATAATGGAGCCAATAGTATTACGAACAATACTGTTTATAAAATTTCTACTGTCGGTTTATCCAATGGGTCAAACTATGCTAATGCTTCTATTGTTGGAATTTCTGTGATTAGCAATTCCGTTGGAAACGAACAATCGATTATTAGTAATACCGTTTATAACATTGAAACAACAGCTACTGGCAAAATTGAACTTTATGGTATCTTTTATGATGGTCCCGATGCTATTTATGCTACTATTTCTCGTAATTTTGTGCATACTTTTGTAGTTCCTGCAAGCGGATCAACAGGCTCTTATCTGCACGGAATATCTTTATTTGATGGTAGTTACATTGCCTCTAACAATATAGTATATCTTGGCTCTAATATTAGTATTGGTTGTTCGATTTGGGGTATTTGGACTGGTACTAACGACAATGCCAAGATTTATCATAATACCATTTACCTTTCTGGTACAGCTACAAATGGAACTTCGAATTCATTTTCGTTCCGTTCCTTGTATTGTCCAGCTTCACTTGATCTACGAAATAATATCTTGTGGGATGGGCGTATAAACAGCTCAGGAACAGTGTCACACTATGCACTCTTTTTGAATTGCAATACGAATGTTACCTCCAACTATAACGACTATCAATATGCTCAAGAATTTGGCATTGCAGGTGGGACAAACTATACGACATTTGACCTATGGAAAAGTGGAACAGGCTTTGATGCTAACAGTTTAAATGTTGATCCTCAAATTAATAACTTAGGGGGAACATTACCAGTTGATTATCAAACATCAGTTCAACTATCGGGTGATGCAACATTGATTAGCACTATTCCAACCGATTATGATAATGTGAATCGCACCACACCAACCATGGGAGCTTGGGAGTATTTTCCAAACCCTGTTGAAATCTGGAATGGAACCACTTTCCGTAAAGACTATTTAACGTTAAAGTTAGCATTCGACGACATAAACAATGGTACTTACACAGGTGATTTAATCATTAAATTTAGAGGAAATACGACCGAGACCGTATCGGCAGTTTTGAATGCAAGCGGTAGTGGTACAGCAAGTTATTCGCATATCTTGATATATCCTGCGCGTTCTGGAGTAACTGTTACAGGCAATTTAGCAACAGCCTTAGTGGAACTCAATGGTGCTGAAAATGTTGTGTTTGATGGTCGTGTTGATGGGTCAGTTGACTCATACCAATTTACATTTATCAACACCAATACATCAACTACTCCAGGCATATCTACCTTCAAGTTTAGCAACTCAGCACAAAACGACAGCTTGCGTTATTGTGTTATAAAAGGTGCTGCCACAGGTACTGCCACATCAAATATCATTTTCGGAACTTCAAGTACTGGTACGGGAAACAATAACTCACTAATTTTCAGTAATAAAATTACGTCAGTGAGTGCTGCCCTTCGTCCTACCAATGCAATTTATTCTCTTGGAACAAGTGGGATAGAGAATAGTGCAAATATAATAGATAATAACGAGATATACGACTTTCTAAACACATCGAATGATTCCTATGGTATAAATATTCGCAATTATAGTAATTCGTTTAATATTACTAACAATAGTTTTTATGAGACAACATCCTTTGCACCAACAACACCGGCAAGCTATCGCATTATCAATATTGAAAATTCAACTGGAAATTCACACAGTATTTCAACAAATTATATTGGCGGAAATGCAGCTTTAGCAACTGGTACTTGGAGTAAAACGAATTCGAATTCGAATTTATTTTATGCAATTAGTACTCTTGTTGGTACAACTGCTTCGTCAAATATTAATGGGAATATCATACGAAATTTCAGTTATTCGAATTCAGCGAATGCAAATTGGTATGGCATTCAGATTGCTGGCGGCAAAGTAAAAGTGGGCACCACGAGTGGTAATACCATTGGATCTTCAAGCGGAAATGCTTCCATCTCATTAAACAACGAAACTTCTGATGGCTCTTTTGTGGGCATTCAATCAACCTCTAATGATAGCGTTCGAGTTGAAAACAACACGATAGGGGCTATCACAACAACCAATGTTACCACTACCAATGCAACCAACTTAGTGGCGATTGATATTGCATCTGGTTCGGGAGCTGTTGATATTTTAAAAAACACACTAGGAAGTAATGGCACTTCAAACAGCCTTCAAACAGCATCTATTGCCTCTGCAAATGCACAAGTATTAATTGGTATTCAGTCAGCTGGTTCAGGTTCTATAACCATTAATGAAAATAATATTGTAAATTTGACCAATGCTACAACCAACACAAGCACATTAACAGCCTCGCGCATTAATGGTATTTATGTTAGCAATGGAAGTGCTAACACAATCAATACAAATACAATAAGTAATTTAACTATTGCATGTGCAAATACATCCAGTAACCATCTTGCTGCTAATGTTGGAATAAATCTATCCAATGCGATAAATAATAGAATTGTTTCAAACAATGCAATATTTGCTTTATCACACAGCGATGCAAGTTTTGCAGGTTCTGTGGTTGGTATTTATTTTGCAGCAGGTACATCAATAGTAAATTCAGTATCACGAAATTTTGTTCACAGCTTGAGCAGTGCCAGTGCCAGCGCTACACTTCAAGGTATAAAAGCTGCTTCGGGAAACACAACCTATTCAAACAATATCATTTCGTTGGGTAATGCTACTAACAATATCATTTATGGTTTGTATGATATAGGTGCAACAAGTCAAACTTGCAATGCCTATTTCAATACTATTTACATTGGGGGAGCTACGGATGGCAACAATAGCTCAAGTGCAATCTTTTCAGCAAATTACACAGGAACTCGCAACTATCGGAATAATATTTTATTCAACACACGAACGCGAACCACTGGTACTGGATTGCATACAGCCATTAATTACGCTATTGCAAATGCTACGGGTTTAACTGTTGATTTTAACGATTATGTGGTAAGCGCTACGGGCGGTGGATTGCTTTGCTTATATGGTGGCACTCAATTAACAACATTGGTCAATATGCAAGCTACCATAGGGCAAGATGCATCGAGTATTACAACGAATCCAAGTTTTATTAATGGTGGATCCACAGTAGCTACGGACTATAAAGTCGGCGTTACGCTTACTGGAACTACTAATACTGCTATTGGGATAGATTACGGAGCCTATTCACGCCCTGGTACGGCACCTACTATTGGTGCATGGGAACGCAATGTGAATAAATGGAAAGGTACTAACACAACCGACTGGGGAACAGCAAGTAATTGGACTGGAAATTTGGTGCCCGATGTGGATGCTACTATTGAATTTGACCCCGTACCGCTCCGTCATTGTATCATGGACATTGATCGCTCTGTGATGAATATCATCAATGCACAAGGAGCATATCGCGTGGTAACGAATGGTAAAACATTAACTATTAAAGGAGAATTGCTATTTACAAATGGTGCTCAAATAGATGCTTCTGCTGCATCCTCAAAAGTAATTTTTGCGGGAGTAACTGCTCAAAATATTCCATCAGGAACCTTCTACAACAATGAAGTATTTAATTTAGAGGTAAACAATATCAATAACGTTAAAATTAATGGTACTTTGAGACTTCTAAATGTCATAAGTTCAACTAATGGTTATTTTGACGCTTACAGCAATGCTTCTGTTTTTGAGTACGGAGGAACTTCTGCTCAAAGTATCGAAAACAATGTATTCTTATCAAACAAAGGCTTCAATATGAATATAGACAATGCGGTTGGGGTTAGTTTAAATACACATTTTACACTGAATAATAACTTGACAGTCAATGCCTCAAAAAAATTGATAATTAACACAACCCGCACGATGCGTGTTCAGGGTAATATAACAAATGCTGCTGGTGCCACAGGCATACTAATCAAGTCGAGTTCGACACAAGCAAATGGCTCTCTAATATTCTTTAACAGCTATGCGAATGCTGTAACTGCTTCGGTAGAAATGTACTCAAGAGCAACATGGAATTTATCGAATCCGTCAAATAACCGATACAATTGGCAGTATTTTGGCATCCCTTTACGCTCACTGCAAGCCATGCCAACTTTTTACGGAGGTTATGTGCGCAAACAATTAGAATCAGGAACTACCATCAGTAATCACTGGCAATATTTAACGGAGTCATCTATCATTAATCCATTTTATGGCTATGAACTTTGCTATCCAACTACCAAAACATACACCTTCAGTGGCGAATTGGTAAACAGTAATTTTAACACTGGTCAGCTGGCAAAAACCACCGGAGCCTTGTATCCCGGACAGCATTTATTAGCAAACCCTTATACTGCTGCGATAGATATTCGTCAAATTGAATTCGGAAGCGACATGGAGGCAACAGTTTATTTATACAATACGGGCTCTTTCAGTCAGTGGGAAAGCAATGTAGATAAAGTTGGCGCAACACCTGGGCAATACATTTCCATTCCACAAAACTTAGCTGGTTATGCTGGATTGCCACTTCAGGTTCCATCGATGAGTTCTATGCTGGTAATTGCTACTAATTCCACTCCAAATGCTTATGTAAACTTAAATTACAGCGCATTAGTAATGGGAAATACAGATTTACAGCGTGCGCCAAAACAAAAAAAATCAAAAGCTTCGATGGAAGATTTGGTAACTACAGCTATTACTGTAAAAGGAGCTACAACTGCCGATAATATGTGGTTATTTGCTTCTTCTGATTTTAGTAAGAACTTCGAAAATGGTTATGATGGTATTAAAAAAGGCTCTGCTACAGGCATGGCTCGTCTGTTCTCGGTAGAAGATGATAGCTATTATCAAATAGATGCTTTGGACGATATGAATAACACTGATATCGCCTTCAAAGCCGGGCGGGATACTGATTTTACAATGACATTTACCCACTATAACACTGATACGAAATATGAATCCATGTATTTGTTGGATACAAAAATTGATAGTTTAGTAGATATCAGTGAGTCAGGATCGACCTATAGTTTTAAAGCAAATAACGCAACTTCAACAGAGATACGCTTTAAAATAGTTGTAAATCCAATTTCAAATGGGGTAGTAACCGGCTCTGAAATTGCCGTAACAAATAGTAGTGACAAAATTTTTATTAGCTCCCTGTCACAAAAAGATGCTTTGATAAAAATTACCGATTTAGCAGGTAGGGTATTGCTCAACAAGAAATTGAACGGTGCGAGTATGACAACGCTTCCAATACAAAAAAAAGCTGTTTATATAGTAACTATTACAACAAGCAATCAAGCAATTACTAAGAAGATTCTGATTCAATAGGGAAAATACTGTTCAGATTAAATGTCTGAATGATAAAACATTCAGACATTTAATTTTTCAAAATCAGCTATGTACTCCTTTACATAAGCAGCAATGAGTGAAGTTTGTTGTTCCTCCATATCAAAATAAAGCTCTTCTAATTCGTCAAAAGCTTCAAAATCAACGTACATTGCATTAAACTCTTCTTCGGTAGTTTGTCGTTCGAGCTCGGTTTTGTGAGCATCATAAATTTCTTTTGCCTTATAAACGAGCTTGCCAAGCTCCACCGCACCAAACTGTTTCATTGCTTTGGCAAATGGGTTTCCAAAAATATAGCCACCATAACCATTTTGGATAAGCTGTACAAAACCTCCTTCACGCATTTCGCTTGTAAAAAAATGCCAAGCTAACAAGGTGTGTTGTGAGCCATTTAGTTTGTGCATAGTATCGGCAGTTAATTTTCCATCAACAGCTTGAAGATAAGCATCGATAAAAACCTGAAGAAATTCGTCCATGCCTTTTTCAGCAGCTTGGGAAATAGTTTTGTCGTTTAATTGAATCATATTTTTTTGTTTGGAGAATTGGAAAATTTGAAGAAAAACCCCTTCAATCTGCATGTTGAAGGGGCTCTGGTAATTAGTTCAAAAAAATGTTTGTTTTGTAGCTTAAAGTGTTTTCTTTACCTCAGTTTCTTCGTAGCTTTCTACGATATCGCCAACTTGAATGTCGTTGTAATTTTTGATGTTCAATCCGCATTCATAATTTGCGCCCACTTCTTTAACGTCTTCTTTAAAACGTTTTAAGGAATCGAGTTCACCAGTATAAACCACAATGCCATCGCGTATAATACGTACTTTATTGTTGCGTTTCACTTTACCATCGCGAACCAAACATCCAGCAATGGTTCCCACTTTCGTAATTTTAAACACTTCAATGATTTCGATAGTTGCCGTAATCTCTTCTTTAATTTCGGGCGACAACATACCTTCCATAGCAGCCTTTATTTCCTCGATAGCATCGTAAATTATCGAATAGAGACGAATGTCAATTTCCTCTTTGTCGGCTAATTTTCGTGCCGTGCTTGTAGGACGAACCTGAAAACCACATATTATGGCGTTGGAAGCAGCAGCAAGCAAAATGTCGGAATCGGAAATAGCTCCCACAGCTTTGTGGATAACATTTACCTGAATGTTGGGGGTAGAAAGATTGAGCAAAGAATCAGAGAGGGCTTCTACCGATCCATCTACATCACCTTTCACAATGATATTGAGTTCTTTAAAGTCACCCAATGCAATACGACGCCCAAGCTCATCCAAGGTAAAATGTTTCTTGGTACGTATGCTCTGTTCGCGCTGCAACTGCTCTCTTTTGTTGGCAATGTCACGAGCTTCTTGTTCGGTTGTCATTACATTGAAATTATCGCCTGCCTGTGGCGCACCATTTAGTCCCAAAATCAATACCGGTTCAGCTGGTTTTGCACTTTTTATGCGTTGATTTCGTTCATTAAACATGGCTTTAATCTTGCCGTAGTGTGTGCCTGCTAACACAACATCACCCTGATTCAGTGTCCCATTTTGAATTAAAATGGTAGATATGTAACCTCTCCCTTTATCCAATTCCGACTCAATAACTGAACCGATGGCACGCCTATTTGGATTTGCTTTAAGTTCTAATAACTCGGCTTCGAGCAACACTTTTTCGAGCAGTTCGGGAACTCCTTTACCAAATTTTGCTGAAATATCCTGCGATTGGTATTTACCGCCCCAGTCCTCTACTAAATAATTCATGGCAGCCAACGACTCTTTGATTTTTTCAGGATTTGCACCTGGTTTATCAACTTTATTAATTGCAAATATCATTGGAACATTGGCAGCCGATGCATGGTTAATAGCCTCAATGGTTTGAGGCATAATATTGTCGTCGGCAGCTACAATGATTATAGCAATATCGGTAACTTTGGCACCACGTGCACGCATTGCAGTAAAAGCTTCGTGTCCCGGCGTATCTAAAAAAGTAATACGTTGACCGTTCTCGAGCTTCACATTGTATGCACCAATGTGCTGGGTGATACCACCTGCTTCGCCAGCAATAACATTTGTTTTGCGAACATAATCTAACAGCGAAGTCTTTCCATGATCCACATGACCCATTACAGTTACAATGGGTGCTCTAGGAAGTAAGTCTTCTTCAGTATCAAGCTCTTCTTCGCCAATAGCATCAACCACATCGGTGCTTACATATTGCGTAGAAAAGCCAAATTCATCGGCTACAATGTTAATGGTTTCGGCATCTAATCGTTGATTGATAGACACCATCATGCCAATGCTCATACAGGTTGCAATAACTTGATTCACTGTGACATCCATCATTACAGCCAATTCGCTAACAGTTACAAACTCGGTGAGTTTCAAAACACTTTCCTCGTCACGTTGTTTTTGTGCCTGTTCTTGTTGTTTTACGCGGTCAGTATCGCGTTTATCACGACGATATTTAGCTCCTTTGCCTTTTTTATTACCACTTGCCAAGCGTGCTAAAGTTTCTTTAATTTGCTTCTGAACTTCTTCTTCGTTTACCGCAGTTTTTAAAGGTTTCTTAAATTTATCCTTCGATGGTTTTGCAATATTCGCTCCTTGATTGGGTGTGTTGCTTGGAACGGGTTTTTTGATACCACTGCTTGTTCCGCCAGCGGTGCCGCCTTGCTGCACTTTAGTAACATCAACTTTATGATTCGAAAAACGTTCTCGTTTTTTCTTTTTATTAGCCTCAGCACTAAGAGCAACTTCACTGGCAACTTTGAGTTGGAGTGGTTTTTTGTTCTCGGGAGCAGCAATTACTTTACTTTCACGATTTTTATCTTCACGCTCTTTTCGTTTTTGTTCTTTTGTTTTTGGCTTTGGTCGTGTGCTTTGATTCAACAAATTCAAATCTATCGTGCCAATTACGACAGGCGATTTATCTAATCTGGGGTGGTTCAAGGAAAATATTTCTTCTTCAGCACCTTTTAATTCAACCTCTTCTATTATTTCAGGAGCAATATGTTTCGCTACTTCTGGTATTTGTTGTTGATCGTTTGGGTCGAGCTGATTGTTATCCTTATGTTCTTGATTTGATTTATCATTATCTTGCTCAATATGTTGCACTTCTTGAATATCATCGTTCACTTCAATAATTGGCTTTGAGTCTTTTGTTTCGGTGTCAAGCAATGTGTTGTCTGTTGGTTTTTCAATGGATTCATTAGCCAACTGAGGCTCAACCGTTTTAACCGTTTCGATCGTTTCAACCTGCATTTGTGCCGGCTTATCGATGATGGTTTTCTCGACTTCAATAAGTGGAACGTCTTTTATATTTGGCGTTTCTGCTTGTGGAGCTTCCTGAATAGGCTTTTCCTGAAATTTTTCCTGAACTTTTTCAACGGTAATTTCAACCGCTTTCTCAACCGTTATCTCGGTCGGTTTGCGGAATGGTTTGTTCAGCGCATTCAAATCGATTTGTCCAACGGAAGTAATATGCGGCTTTTGATCTTCAGCTATAACTGTTTTAATTACTTCAGGCTGTTTCGCAACAAGTTTAGGCTCTTGTTTAAATCCATCCAAAGCTATGGAGGCGGATTTCTCTTTAGAGTGTCGCTCGTTGCTCAGACGCTCCGATTCAATTTTCAGAGCCATATCTTTGTTAAATTCTTTGGCAAGAAGGAGATGTTCATCCTCACTTAATTTTAAGTTTGGATCGGCATTTAATTTATGACCTTTTTTAGCCAGAAATTCAATGGCGGTTGAAATACCAACGTTCAAATCTTTACAGGCTTTACTTAATCTTATGGACATATTTTTAATTTTGTTTTTTTTGTTTTAAAAAATCAGCCTTGTGTATGTACTGATTATTTTTGAAAAATTGAAGCATCTGAATGTTAAAGCATAGTTAAGCTTCTTCTTCAAATTCTGCTTTCAAAATAGTAAGAACATCATCGATTGTTTCTTCTTCTAAATCAGTACGGCGAATCAAATCGTGCCGTGGTATTGCTAACACATTTTTGGCAGTATCGCATCCAATAGCTTTCAATGTGTCGATAACCCATTGATCGATTTCGTCGCTAAACTCGTCCAAATAAATATCTTCTGTATCTTCTTCATCAATATCGCGATACACATCTAAAGTATAACCTGTTAGCATGGATGCCAATCGGATATTTAATCCACCTTTGCCAATTGCCAACGAAACTTCATCAGGTTTCAGATACACTTCCGCTTTTTTCTCGGTTTCGTTCAACCGAATAGACGATATTTTAGCAGGGCTTAAAGCTCTGGATATGAATAAGCTGGTGTTGTTAGTGAAGTTAATTACGTCGATGTTTTCATTTCTCAATTCGCGTACAATACCATGTATGCGCGACCCTTTCATGCCCACGCAAGCGCCTACCGGATCAATGCGTTCATCGTAGGACTCCACAGCTACTTTGGCGCGTTCGCCAGGTACACGGGCAACTTTTTTTATCAATATCAATCCCTCTTGAATTTCAGGTACTTCTAATTCAAAAAGCCGTTCGAGAAATACGGGTGAAATACGTGAAACTATAATTTTAGGATTGTTGTTTTTGTTTTCAACCATAGCAACAACGGCTCTTACGGTATCACCTTTGCGGTAAAAATCAGTTGGAATTTGTTCTGTTTTTGGTAAATAAAGTTCATTGCCATCATCATCAATCAATAGCATTTCTTTTTTCCAAATCTGGTACAATTCGGCACTCACTACTTGTCCTATCTTTTCGCTGTAAGCATTGAAAACGCTATCTTTTTGCAGTTCAAGTATTTTCGACGAAAGCGTTTGGCGTAAAGTTAAGATGGCTCTACGTCCAAAACCTAAAAAATCAACTGCATCGGTAACCTCCTCGCCAACTTCCAAATCGTCGGTTATTTTTCTGGCTTCGCTTAGAGTAACCTCCGTGTTTGGATTTTCCAAGGCATCATCCTCCACAACAATGCGATTGCGATAGATTTCAAAATCGCCTTTGTCGGGATTGATGATAACGTCGTAATTTTCATCGCTGCCAAACATTTTTGTTATCACACTGCGGAACGATTCTTCCATTACACTGATTAACGTGCTTCTGTCGATACTTTTCAATTCTTTGAACTCCGAAAAGGTATCAATCAGGTTTATAGTTTCTTTTTTGCTCATGGCTTATTTAAATCTGATAATATATTTAGTGTATTTAATATCGTTGTAATTAAACGTAATTTCTTTATCTACAAGTGTTTTGCGTTTCGAGCCTTCTTGTTGTTCTTTCATTGCTACGCGTATCGAAAATTCGGTAGCCGTTACACGGGTGAGTGTGCCAATTAGTTTTTGTCCTGTTTTGGTAAGAACTTCAACTTCTTTGCCTTTGTTTTTTTCGTATTGTGTTATAATTTTGAAAGGTTCAGTAAGTCCAGCTGAACTTACTTCGAGTTCATAATCTTCTACTTCGCGGTCAAATTTGGCTTCAATTTCTTTGCTCAAGGCGATACAATAATCTAAAGCAACTCCATGAAAGGAGTCAATCTCTACCGAAATACGATTATCGGGGCTTACATTAACGTCAACCAAGAAATAACTTGATTCAGCTATGTAGGCTGTAACTAATTGTGAAACAGCGTCTTTGCTTATCATTTTTGAGGTAATTTAACAAAGAAGGGGACTTTAGTCCCCTTCACATAATTCAAATTCGACTACAAAAGTACAAATAATTATTTAAATTACAAACAATTAGCAGTTTTTTTCTATGATATTCATTTCTAAGTAGAAATATTCAATGGTTAGTTTTGTGTCAAATTAAATTTTTTTGGATAACGTGCCGTCACATTTTTATAATACGATTGAATTTTAGCTAAATCGGCAGCTTCATCGCCC
>MNZK01000076.1 GCA_001873635.1 Porphyromonadaceae bacterium CG2_30_38_12
GGCCATTATTTACTCACTCATGGGTACTTGTATGGCCAACAATGTAAATCCACAAGAATGGCTCACCGATGTACTGAACCGTATCCAAGATCACAACATCCAAAAACTCCACGAGCTATTACCGCATAACTGGAAATTGAACAAAAAATAATTCAATCAGCAACTAAATTGAAAACCCCATAAAACAGATGTCAAATCTGATTTATGGGATTTTTTATGCTGATGGATATGTAGATGGTGGAAGGGATACTTAAAACCCTAAAAACCAATGCAAAAAAAGTATTGCGATTAGAAGAAAAAATTAAACTACAGCGCGAAATAAAAGAACTGGAAAAAAAGCGAAACGAAATGCGCCAAAAACTATATAAAAGCCAGGACGAAGTAGATGAAAAGAAAGAAAACCTGCTGGACAAAGTAGAAGCACAACTGAATCAGAAAATAACACGGACAAACTTATTTACCATACAATACAAAGTAATATAAACCCATGACAGACAACAACAAACCAAAACTCGAACTTAATTGGGTAGGCAAAAACAACCCCGAGTACGACATTGCCAATATAGAACCGCGGATTCTGGAAGAAGACCCCACACTCTCTAACTGCGTCAACGACCCGCACACCGAAAACATGATAATTCATGGTGACAACCTGCTGGCACTAAAAGCATTGCTGCCCGAATACGAAGGTAAAGTGAAATGTGTTTATATCGACCCGCCGTTCAATACAGGTTCAGCTTTTGAACATTACGATGATAGCGTTGAGCATAGTACTTGGCTTTCATTAATGAAATCACGTTTAGAATTGTTGAGATTATTATTAAGTGATGATGGGATTATTTTTGTCCACATCGATTATAATGAAGAAGCATATTTAAGGATTCTTATGGATGAAATTTACGGGAGAAATAATTTCAGAAATACTTTTATTGTTTCAAGAGTAAAAAAGAATGTTCGAGAAAGAGAAAAAGTCAAGGCCTTAAATTTTGCCCATGATGTAATTCTATTTTATTCGAAGAATGACACTTCTTTAATACTGCCACCAACGAAAGAAAATAAAAAGGAAGAAAGGTGGCATGGTTTTGATGCTGCTGGTTACCGAAATGGAATGGATTATGAATTGTTTGGATTTAAACCAACTGCAAAGAATCATTGGCGTTGGACTAAAGAAAATACATTTACTGCTATAGATAATTACGATAAATGGGTTTCAGAATTTTCTGACAAATTTACTTTGACTGAGTATTGGGAAAAGACAGGTTCAAAATTACGTTTTGTTCGTAAACACATGAAAACAGGTAAACCTGAGTATTTTATACCAGCAACAACTCATGATATTCTTGATACCAATTGGATGGATATTCTTGCTTCTGCATTTCGTTGGAGTTTTCCAAGTGGGGAAAAAAATGAGAGTTTATTACAAAGAGTTTTCGAGTTAAATACAAATAGTGGAGACCTAGTTCTCGACTCTTTCCTCGGTTCAGGCACAACAGCAGCCGTAGCTCACAAAATGGGACGAAAATACATTGGTATCGAGATGGGCGAACATGCTTATACTCATTGTAAAGTAAGGATGGATAAAGTGATAGATGGTAGCGACCAAGGCGGTGTGAGTAAAGCGGTAGATTGGAAAGGTGGTGGTGCGTATAAGTTTTACGAATTGGCACCAAGTTTTATTGTAACCGATGAATTTGGTAATCCGGTTATTGATACTTTTTACAACGATGCCAAGCTGATAAAAGCCATGTGTAAGCTAATGAATTTTACCTATGCACCCAGCAAAACAGAGTACTGGAAACACGGCGTAGGTCAAGGCAAAAACTTTTTGTACGTTACCACGCAGCTACTCAGTTGCGCTATGATACAGCAGATTGCAGCACATTTGGCAGTAGGCGAAACATTGATTATTTGTCCAAAGAAATACGAACCGGGAGCTGATAAAATTGATAGTAGAATTACCATCAAAAAGATTCCACAATCGGTATTAAAAGCCTGTCACTTTGGTAAAAAAGAATACCTGTTGCCCATCAAAGAAACAGCCATAGAAGAGTTTGATGATGAGATGGATGATGGAGAATAGGGATTGAAAAAGTGAAAAGAAAATAATGTTGATTTGTTATTGCGGACGGGCTGAAAGCCCAATATAACCTAGCCCAAGGCAACGCCCTGGGTACAATAATGAAGACGTATTTCGCCCTGAAAGGGCAGCATAAAATGTTGAATTTCTACATATTATGTCATTATATTGCCCTTTCAGGGCGCAGATTGTATTTCTTTATTTTGCCCAAGGCGTTGTCCTTTCAGGACGTTGCCATTGGGATAGAATATATTGGGCTTTCAGCCCGAAGACTATGCAGCCTTAAATTCAATAAAATTGCCTTTTTGATTGAAACGCCAATAAATGGCACAACTTGTAACTCGTAACTTAAATTCTTGTAACTAAATATTATATGAGCCCCGAAGAAGCATTGAAATACATAAATGGTGCAATGAGTTTGCGCATTCCGCAAGCAAAGAGTTTATCCCTTTTTGCCGATTATTTGCAATCACCTGCCGGACAAATGTTGTTGTCGCGTATGAAAAAAGATACGCAAGCCAGCACCGCCGATATTTTGCGCGAAAGCAAAGCTTATTTTCAACACATTGCCGAAGCCATAGAGTACCAGGAGTTCGAACGGTCGTTTCCGGCTTTTACTTTTGCATTGGCAACAGGCGTGGGAAAAACCCGCTTGATGGGTGCATTTGTGGCTTATATGTATTTGGTGTACAATGTGCAGCATTTTCTTATTGTTGCGCCCAACCTCACCATTTATCGTAAACTCTTCGACGATTTTAGTAAAGCCAACAATCCGAAATATGTTTTTAAAGGCATACAGGAAATAAATATCAACACGGCAAAAGTTGTTACTACCGATAATTACGCTAATCAGCGTGGAAATTCGCTTTTTGGCAATCAGATTGAAATCAATATCTTTAATATACAGCAGTTTGCCCAAAAAGACATGACCAACGAGCGCGGCATTACCAAAGCGTGGGAAACTGCGGGCGAATCGTATTTCGATTATCTGAAAGGGCACGACGATTTGGTGGTCATGCTTGACGAAGCGCACCATTATCATGCCGATGCTGCATTGGTCGCATTGGATGTGTTAGACCCGCTTTTTGGTTTGGAAATGACAGCAACGCCCTACCTCGGCACGCAAGGTTCGGGCAAAAACCTCCGCCAAATACGAATGAAAAATGTGTTGTATGCCTATAATCTAGGCGATGCTATTCGTGGAAAATTGGTAAAAGACCCTTGGGTGGGCACTGAAGCCGATGTTGATTTCAGTAGGTTTGACCCTGATTCTATCGAAACCGATGCCCGCAAATTGCAGTTAGCTGTTTTCTTTCACGAACGGGCAAAAAATGCTTTGAAAGAATACGCTTTAGAAAATAAAAAACAAGTGGTGAAGCCCGTTTTATTGGTAGTAGCCAAAGATACCACACACGCAGCCAACTTGCGCGCCTTGTTGGATAGCGAGAATTTCAGAGGTGGCGAATTTATGGGCAAAGTGATTGAAATTCACACCAAGCTAAAAGGAAATGAAGCCGACGAGAATATCGAGAAATTAATTTCACTCGAACACCCCGACAATCCTATAGAAATTGTGATTCACGTAAATATGCTCAAAGAAGGTTGGGATGTAACCAACGTTTATACCATTGCACCTTTGCGCGAATCGGCTGCCTTGATATTAACGGAGCAAACCATTGGAAGAGGGTTGCGTTTGCCTTACGGTGAGCGAACTGGTGTGGCATTGGTGGATAGATTGGTGATTGTGGCACATGAACAATACTCAAAAGTGGTAACGCTTGCCAAAGATTCAACGCTGATACAGGGCAATGTAGAGCAGGTTTCAGAACAGGAAGCGAAAGAAATAAAGGTATTTACCGAGGTTCAACCCTTAGTAGTTCAGAATGTAGCCAATGACATCCGACAAAATACAGTCGTAATGGAAGCAGTACACAAAAAAGCCACCGACTATGTTTTAAATTTACCTCGTATGGGTAATGTGGCTGAAAACGTGCTAGAAAAAATGGTTGAAACCAAAAAGGAAGAAATGGTTGGTTTACTTAGCAAGGAAACTATTCAGCAAAATTCTGTCGTTACATTGCACCATCAAGAAAAAGAAATTCCGGCAGAAATACCTTTTGAAGCCGATACCCTATTTGGTTCAATGAATGCCGAAGCAAAAGAAGAACTGAATAAAATCGGAAAGAAATCGGGCGAGGATACAAAAAAACATCACATTTCCATTCCTCGATTGATACTTACACCGAATTATGGCGAGTTGGTGATACTTGATTTTGAGTTGGATACAAGTATAATGCAAGCATATCCCAATGACAGGTCAATTTTGGAAGAACAGTTGCAAAATAACCGAGAAAAAGATTTGTTTGGCGAAGAAGTTCCCGGGCGAAGAATGACCGAAATTACACGAGTGACTAGTTTTGGGAACAATAAACGACAAACACCTGAGAGCACGATTATTGCAGCATTATTAGATTATCCATTAACGGATTACGATGATTTATCACAACGACCATTGTTGCTAAAATTAGCAGAACAAGCCACCACCCATTACCGCAAAAAAGCGGTCGATGAAGATAATTTGGCATTGATTATCGAAAGTAATGTACGTCCAATTGCCGACGACATTTATAAACAGATACTAATGAACAAGGTATTGACTTCGGAGGGTTATCTCGAATCAGATGTGCGGGAGTCAAAACCATATTTGGAACAATACAATATCTCACTGTCGTATGGAACAAGGGCAGTTATGCTCGATTCGCAAATTGATACCTTTAGTGCAAAACTTGTTTATGGTCCTTTCCAAAAAGCTTGTCATTCAATGTATCGTTTCGACTCTTCCGACGAAGTCCGTCTGGCGTATATAGTGGATAGAGATAATTCCGTTGAAGATTGGCTGCGACCTGCACCCAAACAGTTTGATGGTTTATATTGGCGCGATGCAGAAGGAGAATCTCACCACCGCTACGAACCTGATTTTGTGGTAGAAACGGAGCGAGAAATTGTAATGATTGAAGTAAAACCACAAGCAGAAATTGATACACAAAGCGTACAAGCCAAAAAACAAACAGCAGATAAATACTGCGAAATTGTGAATAGGAATATTGACAGATATGGTATTCAGAAACCTTGGCGATATGTGATTTTGGCAACGGATAGGATTACAGTAAGATCTACAGTTTTTGGGCTGCTTCAATGATGGAAAAGCGGTGAATAATATATATTCCCAATCTGATGAAAATGTACATATTTGAGAGTGAGAAAGAAGTAAAAGTGAAGTGATAAAATAAACTATGTAATAATCAATTCAAACTATAAATGATAACTAAAATAAATAAGCTAAAAAATTTTGGGATATTCCAGAACTATATTCATGACAACTCATTGGCTGATTTTAAACAGTATAATTTATTTTATGGTTGGAACGGCAGCGGAAAATCAACATTAGTTGATTTGTTTAGATGGATTGAAACGAAACAACCAATTAACTTTTTAGATTCTGAGTGGGAGGTTACTTCAGAAGCAAATACTATTAATCAAAGTAATGTTACATCAAACGTACTAAATTTAAAAGTTTTCAATAAGGACTTTGTCGAAAAGAATGTATTTACGGAGAATGGGGTAAAAGGCATTGTTTATTTATCTGAAAAAGTAGGAACTGATAAGATCAAATTAGATGCAGAAGAAGTAATACTCAAAGAACAAGAAAAGTTGAATATGATGAATACTTTCCAAAAAAATCAAAGAAAATTATCGACAAAATCGACAAAGTATTAGCGTCGCATTATGGATTTACGGAAGCGGAGTTGGATTTTATTATCAATTATGATATTAAGTATCGGATGGGTAAAGAGTTGGAGGGGGAAGAATGATGACCGCATAGCGGTCGTATATTTATAGAAAAATATCATTTATGTGTGTTGTTCGACCCCTTCGGGGTCGTATGGTTGTATTGCTAATGTGTTTTCTATAAATATGTTATCCCGTTGGGATAAAGAACGAATCGTATATCGTGTTGTTTCCGACGCCGTAGGTGTCGCATATCAATAGAAAAACAAATAACCGCGATGTTGTTCGACCCCGATGGGGGTCGTATGGGTTGATGGTGTTACGCCTTTCTATAAACATATTATCCCGCTGGGATAAAGAGTTTAGATATATGATGCCAAACGAAAAATTATAGAATTGCAAGAGCTCTATTTAGTCATTAAATGTAAATCATTCTTTTTTGATTTTTGTGCGTACATCCAACACTGTGTTTTACGCATAGTGCATTATTTATAATTTTGCTTAGGCAAACTTTCCGTGTGATAGTTACTTGTTACTTGTTACTTGTTACTTGTAACAACTATTTATCCAACTGAAATAAATTTTAAAATTGTGCCATGCTGACATAATAAATTAGTATTCCAAAAAAAAAACATCTGACAGTTCAGCAGTTATTTATTAAATAGCTGCAATTATAATTTAACATTTTGGGCAATAGGGCGTAATAAAAGTTAAGTATAAAATTAAGATTATTAAAATTCACCAAATATATCACAATTAAAATCAGGCAGCATACTTTTTGAATAATTTCGCGTTGTAAATCCAACAAAAAAAGCAAAAAAATAATAACAACAAAAATTCAAAAAGAGTATCCCTATGAAACGTACACAAATGCTTGGGTTGTTTGCAGCAATGGTGGCTGTAAGCGTAGCAACCAACATCACCACCAATTTAATTCAGCGTAAAGGGCAAGCTGAAAGTTATTTTCAAACCACTGACATTCCGACAACCTATGCAGCTTTAGCCAAAGCACCACGCGCTATGGACACTGACTTCACTTTAGCAGCCGAATTGTCAGTGCATGCTGTGGTGCACGTAAAAACAAAAACTCCCGTACAAATACAGCAAGGTTTTGGAGGCGGCATGAACGATCCGTTTTTTGACTTTTTCTTTGGTCCGCAACAGCGCCGGCAGCAGCCACAGCGGGAAGCTCCCATGCAGGAAGGTTCGGGCTCTGGCGTAATTATCTCCAACGATGGGTATATTGTAACCAATAACCACGTGATAGACAAGACCAAAGAAATTGAAGTAACCCTCAACGACAAACGAACCTTCAAAGCAAAATTGGTAGGTGCCGACCCAAACACCGACATAGCTTTGATAAAAATAGAAGCCGAAAAGCTCCCTGTTATTCTTTTTGGTAATTCCGATTCGGTAAAAATAGGCGAATGGGTATTGGCTGTAGGCAATCCATTCAATCTCACTTCCACCGTTACGGCAGGTATTGTGAGTGCCAAAGCACGTAACATCAACATCATTAATTCGCAAATGAAAATTGAATCGTTCATTCAGACTGATGCCGCAGTGAATCCCGGCAATAGCGGTGGTGCATTGGTAAACACGCGAGGCGAGCTAATAGGCATTAACACAGCAATAGCCTCACAAACAGGCTCTTATGCGGGTTACGCTTTTGCTGTGCCAGCAAGTATTGTCAAGAAAGTAGTTTCGGATATTCGTCAGTTTGGATTTGTGCAGCGTGCAGTGTTAGGCGTCAGCATGGGCGACATAACCAGTGAATTAGCCAAGGAGAAAAATCTAAAAATTATGGAGGGCGCTTATGTGTCGGAGGTAGTGGAAGGAAGTGCAGCAGATAAAGCAGGCGTTAAAAAAGGCGATGTGATAACAGGCATCAATGATGTAAACATCAAATCGTCGGCACAGTTGCAAGAACAAATTGGCCGCTTCAGCCCTGGCGACAAGATAACGGTAAGCGTACGGCGCGAAAATAAAACATTGAAACTGAATGCAGAGCTTAAAAACAAACAAGGCTCTACCAAAATAGCCAGCTCCGAAGCGAGTATTGATATGCTTGGCGCTGATTTTAAAGCTATTAGTGCCAAACTGAAAGACCAATTTCAATTAGATTATGGCATGGAAGTTACTAATATCAAAAAGGGCAAACTCAAAGATGCTGGCGTAATGGAAGGATTTTTAATTGTAAAAATTAATAACCAGGCAATTCGCAGTATCGACGACATAAAAGAAGTGCTCAGCGAAGCTCTTAATACCAACGACAAATTTAAAGTGCTCAACATAGCGGGCGTGTATCCGAATGGCAAAGTAGCCTATTATGCGGTGAATGTAGGCGAATAAACCACTGATAACAAAGGTGCAAAAGCAGCAATGCACGCATGGAGATGCCCAACAACATCCACATGGGTGCATTGCTTTTTTGCAAACAAAGCATCTGTTTTTAGGTTGGAAACGTTAATACAAATGCTAAAAAAACAATAGCATCAAACATTTTGATTTGAAATACGTTTAAAAAAGCAACGAAATTGAAACCAATAAGATATAAGTCACTGTAATTAAGCATTAAAAAAGCTTGTTTTCGTAGCTCAAAATTCATTTTGTCAATTGAAAAATTAATACTAATTTTGCACGCTAATTTTTTAAACCACCATGAGACAACTTAAAATTACTAAATCGATAACAAATCGCGAAAGTGCTTCGTTAGACAAATACTTGCAAGAGATTGGTCGTGAAGATCTTATAACCGTTGAAGAGGAGGTAGAGCTTGCTCAACGTATCCGCAATGGTGATCGTCTCGCATTAGAAAAATTAACCCGTGCTAACCTACGTTTTGTTGTTTCGGTTGCAAAACAATATCAAAACCAAGGATTAAGTTTGCCTGATTTAATTAACGAAGGCAACTTAGGACTTATCAAAGCAGCCGAAAAATTTGATGAAACACGTGGATTCAAATTTATTTCGTATGCTGTATGGTGGATACGACAGTCTATTTTGCAAGCTTTGGCAGAACAATCACGTATTGTGCGTTTGCCGCTCAATCAGGTTGGCTCGCTGAATAAAATCAACAAAGCCTTCTCTAAATTTGAGCAGGAAAACGAACGACGTCCTTCGCCCGAAGAGTTGGCGGAGCAATTGGATATTCCGGTTGAAAAAATTTCGGACACCATGAAAGTGTCAGGAAGGCACATTTCGGTGGACGCACCTTTTGTTGAGGGTGAAGACAATAGCTTGTTGGATGTAATGATTAACAACGACTCGCCAAATGCCGATCGTGTGTTGATTAACGAATCTTTATCCAAAGAAATTGAACGTGTTTTGGCAAATACCCTCTCGGATAGAGAAAAAGATATTGTGAAGAAATTTTTTGGTATTGGCGTTACTGAAATGACTTTAGAAGAAATAGGCGATGAGTTTGGTTTAACGCGCGAACGTGTTCGTCAGATTAAAGAAAAAGCAATCCGAAAATTACGTCCTAATTCTAAAAGCAAATTACTGAAAACGTACTTAGGATAAAAAAATACAAACTTCTTGATAAACCGCACCCCTTTTAAAATAAGGTTTGCGGTTTATTTTTTTTGCAGGTATTGCATTTTGTAGCTTGTAAATATACACGAAATCAAACCAGTATAAAAAAACAAAGGGGCGCTTCACAGCGACCCTTTGCAACATTTTAACCTAAACCTTAACTATGAAAAATTTATCTGTTTGTTTACGCTGCAAAGATGAATATAATTTTTTGTTTGCGCAACAGTTTTAGCACTAAAATTTGTAAAAAGAATTACATTTATATTAAGTTCGAAATGCTTCTTATCGTATATTGTTGAAATACAATTATTTGTTGCTAAATAAACATGTATTTCAGAATAAAGAGCACTGCCAACATATACATACTAATGGTAATCTTTTTGAAGTGTCCTGAAAGTAGGTTGATAAGAACGTAGGCTAATAAACCTAAAGTTATACCTTCGGCAATGCTGTAAGTTAGGGGCATAGCGATGATACAAATAAAGGCTGGAATTGCTTCCGAAAAATCGGTCAAATCAATATCCTTGATAGGCGTAAGCATAAACAAGCCAACTAAAATTAAAGCTGGCGCCGTGGCGGCACCAGGAATTGCAATGAAAACAGGAGCAAAGAATAGTGCAACCACAAAACACATGGCAGTAACAAAGGAAGTTAAACCTGTTCGTCCACCTTCCGACACGCCCGCTGCACTTTCCACATAGGTAGTTACAGTGCTTGTACCTAATATGGCTCCCAATGTTGTACCTAAAGCATCAGCCATAAAGGCTTTTTTTGCGTTGGGTATTTTTCCGTCCTTCGTAAGCATGTTTGCTTTGCTCGAAACGCCTACTAAAGTACCTAAGGTATCGAAAATGTCAACAAATAGAAACGTGAACACAACCACAAGCATATCAAAACTTAACACGTTTGAGAAATCAAATTGAAAAAAGATAGGAGCAATACTGGGCGGCAAACTGGCAATGCCGTTGAAATGTGTTATACCCATAGGAATACCAATAATGGCAGTGAGAACAATGCCTATTAGTAAATCACCTTTTACTTTTTTAATTATCAACACTGATGTGATTATAAGCCCAATAAGTGCAAGCAGTGCTGTGCCCGATGTAACTGTGCCTAAATGAACCAAAGTAGCATCGTTGTTTACAATAATACCAGAGTTTTGAAGCCCTATAAATGCAATAAACAAACCAATACCAGCGCTGATAGCTGTTTTCAATGTTTTTGGAATGGCATCTACAATAGCTTCGCGGATATTAAATGCTGTAAGTAAAATAAATATTAGCCCTTCTATCAAAACGGCTGTCAGTGCAAACTGCCACGAGTAACCCATGCCAAGCACCACCGAAAAAGCAAAAAAGGCATTCAACCCCATACCTGGCGCAAGGGCAAAGGGCAATTTAGCCCATAATGCCATCACTAAAGTTGCAAAAATAGCCGCAATAGCTGTGGATGTAAATAAAGCACGGGCATCCATACCGGTAACCGAAAGAATACTAGGATTTACGGCTAATATATAAGCCATAGTTAGGAAAGTGGTTAGTCCAGCTACAATTTCCGTGCGCACATTGGTGCCATTTTTTTTTAGACTAAAGAATTTTTCAAGCATAATTACTTTGTTTTTTTTATGTAAAAGATATGTTTCAAAAAAAGAATAAAGGTGCAAAGGTATGATTTAAAATTCAATTTCAAAACTGTTTCCAAAAACAAAAGTCCGTCCCGATTATCGGGACGGACTTATTTGCGTGGATACAAATTTGGCATCAACAAGCATTTGAATGCCTATCAGTTACTGAATTTTCACTGTCATGTTTTTAGCTATTTGAAGTGCTGTGGTTAGCGTGCTCACATCGGCATTCAGGCTACCATCTTTGCCCGAATAATGGCTATGTCCAATAGGTTTTAGTTTTATTTCGATACCTTTGTTATCCGATTTGATAGTGGCGCTATAAACCAAGGCGGGTTGGCTTGATGTTTTATAATCTTTGTCGCCAGGAAATTTGTCGTTGTACCAATACTCGTTCCAGTCCCACGACTGATTTATTTCCATCATTATCTGATAGCGTCCATCCAAAGGCTTTTCGGTTTTTAGGTTGAGAAAAAAGGATGCTTGGGGTGTAGCTCCCGTGTAGGCATCAACTACCGGATTGGTTGGCGTAGGCAATAGCGTGCCTTTTTCGTTGCGTACATTACGCTGAAAAAACCAATAAGGTAAAGTGGCTGGGCGCTGTATTTCGCCAGGCATCCATCGCCCCGTGCTTCTACTGCCGCGTTTGAAAATGCCTTTGCCAATAGTTTCCGACACGTATAGCGTTTGGATGTACTTACCTTGATCATCGGCTAACCAAACGGCAAATAGGGGATGATTGTGTGCTGTGCCTTTTTCGAACTTAAGCTGTAAGGCTGTTCCTGAATTGTTTACGCCATAGTTAGCTTGCGAAAAATATTCAGTTTTTATTTTCTTTGCTTGAGCTGCCATTGCAAAAATAATCATGATAGCTAAGATATATTTTGTTTTCATATTGATATGTTTTTTCGTTAAACTCTATTTGACTTTACAATTTGAATATCAAACCAATTGTTGGAAGTAAGTTGCCACCAAAAGATTCGAGTGTGCGCAAATCTTGTTTGGCTGGGTCTCCATTCGGGTCAGGAATCACTATATCCGGGTCGCTTGGATTTACTTTTGGTTCTAAATTTGTATAAATTGGTCGTCCTTCCGATTTAAAGTTATACACATTTTGAACATCAGCATACAAATTTAATACCCATTTTTTGAAATAAAATTCTTTATCTATTCTTATATCTAATTGATGTGAGTTTGATAAACGCAAAGCATTGAAATTTGCGTTATCCAAATAAGGTTGTTTTGTTATTTCCCAAGCATCTCTGATATACGAAACAACATCAATACCTGTGTAAGGAGCACCACCTACAAAGCGCCAGCGACCTGCAATGTTCCAACTTTTACCTAATTTTACACTACCAATGAGGTTGAAAAGATGACGCGTATCCCAGGCAGAAGGGCGATAATTTCCGGCAAGGTCGGTAAATTCACTTCTAAAAAAAGTGTAAGTAGAGGTAATATTGAAGTTTTTCCATTCCATAATTTTGAAGAGGAGTTCAAATCCATAGGCGCGTCCTTTACCAGTTGATGTGATTTCTTCATCACCAATCTGTCCAAAATCGCCTCCTTTGCTGGCAATGCTGATACCTTCGAGCACCGACATGGGATAGTTTTGATATTGTTTGTAAAAGCCTTCCAACGACAGTTTCATTTTTTCTTGTGGACGATACTCGAAGCCTACAATGGCTTGGTTGGAAAAAATATAGGTCAGCTTTTCGTTTTTGTTTACATAGTCGTTGTTTGAGTTTTTGAAACCAAGTGTTGTGTAGGCTGGTTGCTGTGCATAACGCCCTACATTGGCATTCAAATCAAGTTTCTCACTCAATTTGTAGGATGCCGATAAACGGGGCGAAAGCTGATTCAACGGATTTTTCATGTTTTCGTTGAAGTTGTTCCCTACCACACTCACACCAAACGAAAGTTTTAACTGATCATCAAGATATTCTTTCGAAGCTTGTGCAAAAGCCTGATAGCCAAAAAGATTGAGTTCAGTATTGTATTTAAGTGTGTCGGGCAATCCATAAATTAATCGCATAGTTGTGTTGGTATAATGCGAGTAGCGCAATCCACCACCTACTTTGAGTTTGATAGGCAAATAAGGGTAATCGCGTTCGAAACGTAATTTATTTTCGGCTTCATCAGAGAGATAATCTGATGTCTTTCCAAGCGTTTCATCATTATTTTTGAATTTAAAATTGTTGTTGCGTAACATGTTGCGGCTCAATACCCAATTATCGATAAAGCCCTCGCCAAAATGCTTGTAAACAATGCCATTCGTATAATTCCACTGTTTGTATATAGGTAAGTAAGTAAGTAAATATTTTTGTGCTTCGCTGCCCGTAGTTTGCAAATCGGTGTTAAGTGTCAGGTTATCAATGGCACCAATTCCCAAAAAGGTTAGTTCGTTTTTTTTGTCAATTTCGTATTTGTATTTAAGTTGAAAATCGTTATAGGTAGGTAAAAATGGCAAACCAATAGCTTTAAACAAAAATTGCAAATAAGACTGGCGCGCCGAAACAATGAAAGTCGATTTTTTACCTATAGGACCATCGAGGGTAAGTGCTGCATCCGAAGCTCCTACGGATAGTTTGGTATGCACACGGTCCTTACTACCATCTTTCTGGCGAATTTCCATCACCGAGCTCAGGGCATTGGTGCGGTTGGCAGGGAAAGCTCCTGTGTAAAAATTAATTTCACGAATAAAATCGGGGTTGAGTACACCAACGGCACCACCCGAAGCACCTTGTGTAGCAAAGTGATTAATAACGGGTATTTCTACACCATCCAAGTAAAATACGTTTTCTGCAGGTCCACCACCCCTTACAATGAGGTCGTTTCGGTTGGGGTCGGTGGCTCCAACGCCTGGCAATGCCTGTACTACTTTGGATACATCGCGATTGGCGCCAGCACTTTTTTCAATTTCCTGCACACCTACCGACAAAACGGAGATGGGACTTTCGATGCGTTTGACGTTGAGATTAGAGCGCACCGTAACTTCCTTAATGGCAAATGCAGCTTCGGGTACTGCTATATCTAAAAAGCTAGTTTGATTACCCTGTACTTGTATTTCGGTAGATACTGTTGTTTCAAAACCTACTGAACTTACTACCAAGCGTACAAATCCGGGATTTATACCAGTGAAAATAAAATTTCCATCCAAGTCGGAGGTGGAGCCAATTTGCGTACCCTGAATCAATATATTGGCAAACTCGATAGGTTCATTATTTTTGGCGTTAAAAACTTTGCCTTTTATGTTTCCTTTTTGTGAAAATAGCAACAATGGAACAAGGCTTACTAATGTAAAAATCAGTTTTTTAATCATATTTTTAGTTATGTTTTTATTTAATGTAGATTGTTTTCATACCATTTAAAACGAAAGTAATACGAAATTGTTCTAAATTAAGTCGAAAAATTTTCTATATTTTCAAAAACTTTATTTAATAAGCTTTTGTTGTAATATAAAATGCTACAAATAAAAATTCAGGGGCTTTACATGCTATTAATTATTAAATTTACTATTTATGAATCAATTACAAAATTCCAATAGTCCTTATCTTCGTCAGCATGCATCGAATCCTGTAGATTGGTGCGAATGGAGCGAAGAAGCCCTCGCAAAGGCAAAAGCAGAAAATAAACCCCTGATTGTTAGCATTGGCTATGCAGCTTGCCACTGGTGTCATGTAATGGCGCATGAATCTTTTTCCAACGAAACGGTAGCTCGCTACATGAATCAGCATTTTGTTTGCATCAAAATAGACCGTGAGGTGCGCCCAGACATCGATCAGATATATATGGATGCGGCTCATTTGATGACAGGCAGAGGTGGCTGGCCTCTCAATGCCGTAACGCTACCCGATGGTCGTCCATTTTTTGTAGGCACCTATTTCCCTGTGGGTCAATGGTTGGATGTTTTAACGCAACTTCACCAGGCTTATGAGCACAATTACCCTAAAGTACTGGCAGCAGCTCAATCAGTAACGCAGGGTCTTCAAACTTCACCCTTAGCAGAATTGGCCGATAACGAAAGTTTTACATCTACACACTACGAGCAAGCTTTTAAGCAACACATTCAAGCTATTGATTTCAAATGGGGTGGTTACCAAAAGGCGCCCAAATTTATGATGCCAGTTGGCTTGGAGTTTTTGTTGCAGTATCATTACTTTACCGACAGTGCGCAGGCAGCCGAGGCGCTTCATGTAACGCTCATGCGCATGGCACAAGGTGGCGTAAACGACCATGTAGGTGGTGGCTTTTCGCGCTATTCAACCGATGAGCGTTGGTTAGTGCCGCATTTCGAGAAAATGCTTTATGACAATGCACAATTGGTAAGTCTGTATTCCAAAGCCTATTGTCATACTAAAAACACTTATTTTAAAGAGATAGTACAAAAAACGATTGCTTTTTTAGAACGTGAAATGCATGACCCGAATGGTGGTTTTTATTCCTCTATCGACGCTGATAGCGAACATGAAGAAGGAAAATTTTATGTGTGGACAAAAAATGAATTTGCCAAAGCTATTGGAGCTGAAGATGCTACTTTGATGGCTGATTTTTTTCACGTTACCGAAGCTGGCAACTGGGAACAAGGTAAAAATATTCTCCATTGCACACAAACACGTGAAAGCTTTGCCGAAGAGCATGGCATTTCAAAAACTAACTTTACACGTTGGTATTACGAAGCTGAATATAAGCTATTTGTAAAACGTAATAAGCGCGTGAAGCCTGGAATAGATAATAAAATTCTTTGCTCATGGAATGCGCTCATGCTATCAGCCTATTGTGATGCATTTAAAGCCACTCAAAGAACCATCTATATGCAAAGTGCAATCAATTTAGCTATTTTTCTGACTTCTAATACGATGCAGTCATCGGGAAGTTTACAGCATGTTTATACAACTGAAAAAGTATCCGTAGAAGCATTTTTAGACGACTATGCATTGCTGGCACAATCGCTGATAGATTTGTACGAAATAACATTAGTTATACATTGGCTCGAAAAGGCTCATGCATTGGTTGAATATGCAGAATTACATTTTTTGAACGAAAAGAAAACTATGTTTTATTATACATCGGATACCGGTGAAAACCTCATAGCACGCAAATACGAACTTTCCGATAACGTAATACCCGCTTCCAATTCTGTGATGGCTGATGTGCTTCTACGGTTAGATAGTTTGTTAGAAAAACCAGCTTATAAACAATTGGCTCAAAGTATGTTGCAGCATGTGCTTGTCGATGTGCAACAGCACGGCGTTTATTATGCCAATTGGGCAAAGGTGCTCGGGCGATTCGTTTATCCAACAATTGATGTAGCTGTGATGGGCGAAAATGCACTTAGCACTATGCATCAAACCCAACAAACTTATTTGCCAACATCAATTTTCTCGGGCGGCATGGAAGAAAACTTGCCTATTTTGAAAAATAGATTGGTGAAAAATAAAACCTTGCTATACGTATGCAAAGACAAAGTATGCCTCAAACCGGTAACAAATTCGATAGCAGCAGTATATACCATTCGTGAAAAATAAATTTCTTTGTTTTCTATTTTTGTACTACCTTTGTGGTCAAATTCAGAAAAGCGTTCCTAATTTTTATGATTAACAGAGAGATTATTCGTACGAAAGTTATTCAGACCCTTTATTCGTATTACAAAGGTAATAGTAAAACACCAGCCATGCTTGAAAAAGAACTTTTTCACAGTATGGAACGTACCTACGACTTGTATCACTTGCTATTGTTGCTTGCTGTTGAGCTCACTCAATACGCCGATACGACCATCCAAAACAAACGTTCTAAGCTTCGTCCAACAGCCGAAGACTTGAATCCTAACCTACGTTTTGTTCAAAATGCTTTTGTAGCGCAGCTCAAACGAAATGTACAACTCAACGAGCATTTGCAACTCGAAAAACTAACTTGGGTAAATTATCCGGAGCTCATAAAGTCCTTGTACGAACAGATTTGTGCCAGTGAGTTCTATGTGCTTTACATGGAAGCTGATGCGGTAGATTATGCTGCCGATAAAGATATTTGGCGCAAGATATTTACCAAAATTATTTTGCAAAGCGAAGCGTTGGACAGTGCGGTTGAAGAGCAAAGCATTTATTGGATTGACGATTTTGAAATCGTGTTGAGTTTTATTATTAAAACCATCAAACGTTTTGCGGCTGAAAATGAAGAGCGACAAGCACTTCTACCCATGTTTAAGGACGATGAAGATGCTGAATTTGCACGCAAATTGTTGCAGAGTGTAATCAAGAACAGTGCAGAATACTTGGATCTTATTGACAAAAATACCCTCAACTGGGACCTCGACCGCATAGCCTATATGGATATTCTGATTATGCAAGTTGCTTTGTGTGAAATCAATACTTTTCCAACTATTCCTATCAATGTGTCGCTCAACGAATATATTGAAGTAGCCAAAAAATACAGCACCGACCGCAGTGGCACGTTCATCAATGGCGTTTTGGACAACATTGTTGGTCAACTCAAAAAAGACAAAAAACTTATAAAAGTAAAAACTTTTGACGTTAAAAAATAAATTTTCTGTATATTTGCATCGTACTAGCATGGGTTTTATTTCAAATCAAATTCTATCATTCAATTCAAGTTCCATTAATTAATAAAAACAAATATGAATTTACTAAGCATTTTACTACAAGCAGGCGCTTCGGGTGCTGCAAGCAATTACTCAGGGATCCTGATGATGGTTTTGATTTTTGTTGTGTTTTATTTTTTCATGATTCGCCCACAACAAAAACGACAAAAAGATATTAAGAAACAACGCGAAGCTATGAAAGCGGGCGATAATGTAGTTACCTCTGGCGGCATTTACGGGAAAGTAAAAGACATTAAAGAAACAACTATCTTAATCGAAATTGCTGATAACGTGCGCATTAAAGTGGACAAAAATTCTGTGTTTGCTTCGTCGGAAGATATTCAGGCTCCTGCCAAATAAGAAAACTAACATGTTGAAAAAAAGCGTTCTAATCATAGTGCGTGCTTATCTTTTAAAGCTTAAATCATTCTTTCTAACGAAAGATGTTTTAAGCTTTTTGCTGTTTTTAGCATTCTCATTTGCATTTTGGCTTGTGAATACACTTGACAAAGAAAAGGAAACAGAAATTGCCATCCCCTTGCGTTATGTGGGTGTACCTGCCCAAATAGACCTCACGCATACCAGTACAAGCTGGGTAAAAGTTACGGTAAAAGATAAGGGGATAAATCTTTTTGCCTATTCATCTGCCCGAATTAAGGCGATGACTATCGATTTGCAACGCAACTTTAACGAACGAGGCAAAATTGTGCTCACAAGCGACGAAATTCACTCCAAGCTTTCCAAATACCTGCTCCCAACCACATCGATAATCGAAATTAAGCCCGATTCGGTTGTTTTGTCCTACGAAAAACTGTACGCCAAGCACGTACCTATCCAATTGAATGGCAAAATTAGCACAGCCCAACAATACGTGCTTAGCAGCGCGGTGCAACTTTCGCCCAATCGGATTACCATTTATGGACCCCAACACCTCATCAATAAATTACAGCAGGTAGAAACGACCTATTTTGAACTCACAGAAATTGATGGAAGCCGCGAACTTATTTTGCCTCTGAAACCCATAAAAAATATACGTTTTTCATCCATGGAAACCAAATTGAATGTAGATGCTGAAATGTTTACCGAAAAAGAAATGTTTTTTCCTGTGCAAGTGATTAACTATCCCCCCAATTCGGTAGTACGCACTTTCCCGTCGCATATCAAACTGCGGTTTAACGTTGGACTAAGTCATTTCAAACATGTTTCTACTCGTGATATCGATGTTGTGCTCGATTTTAATAAAATATTGAAAAATAAAGCAGAAAGCCCTACGCTCGAAATCATAAATAAAAGTGCCTATATCAGCAACTTGCGCAACGAAGTATCGACCGTTGAATATGTGATTGAAACCAACTAATACCTATTCCTTAAAACAATATAGCTCCTTAATTAAAAAGTATGAATAACATTTCGATGGTGGATTTAACCACTCAATACGAGAAAATAAAGCACGAAGTAAATGCTGGCATTCAGCAGGTTATAGACTCTACTGCCTTTATAAAAGGCGGTAAGGTTACTGAGTTACAAGCAGAATTGGCAACTTATCTGCGCGTAAAACATGTGATTCCGGTAGGCAATGGAACGGATGCCTTGCAAATAGCCCTGATGGCTTTGGGCTTAAAGCCGGGCGACGAAGTGATAACACCTACTTTCACCTTTATTGCCACTGCCGAAGTGGTTGCACTTTTGGGGCTTACCCCCGTGCTGGTGGATGTGGATTTTGATACGTTTAATATGAATATCGATGCACTTCGCAGAGCCATAACCCCCAATACGAAAGCCATTGTACCCGTGCATCTCTTTGGGCAACATGCCGACATGGAGTCCATTCTTCATATAGCGCACGAACATAATCTCTTTGTGGTGGAAGATGCCTGTCAGGCAATGGGCTCTGAATACACTTTTAGCGATGGTCGTAAAACACATGCCGGTTGCAGCGGCGACATAGGATGCACGTCATTTTTCCCTTCAAAAAACTTAGGTTGCTTTGGCGATGGTGGTGCCATTTTTACAAACAACGATGACCTCGCAGCACGCATGCGTGCCATTGCTAACCATGGTATGGTCGTGCGCTATTATCACGATTTAGTGGGTGTAAACTCGCGTTTAGATAGTATCCAAGCTGCTGTTTTGCAAGTGAAACTCCGCCATTTGGATACTTACATTGCTGCTCGTCAAGCGGCAGCAGCCTTTTACGATGCCGCATTTTCCAGAACAGACAAACTGATTATTCCCACGAAAAATGAACAGACCACGCACGCTTATCATCAATATACGTTGAAATTGGTAGGCGTAAATCGCTCGGCTTTAATTAAGTATCTGAATGATAAAGGTATCCCTGCAATGATTTATTATCCAGTGCCTTTGCACATGCAACAAGCATATCAGGATGTACGTTATAAAACTGGCGATTTCCCTGTGGCTGAAAAACTCTCGGAATGTGTGTTTTCCTTGCCCATGCACACAGAGCTTACCGATGAGCAACTAAAATATATTACGGATGCTGTTATGGATGGAATTTTATGAACAGCTACTATGCACACGAAACTGCCCTAGTTGATGCAGGTAGCGAAATTGGTAATGGAACTAAGATTTGGCATTTCTCACACATCATGCCCGGTTGCGTGATTGGCGAAGGTTGTAACATTGGACAAAATGTTGTAATTTCGCCAGCGGTTGTGCTGGGGCGCAATGTAAAAATTCAGAATAATGTGTCAGTTTACACAGGTGTAATTTGTGAGGATGATGTTTTTTTAGGACCCTCCATGGTCTTTACAAATGTTATCAATCCACGCAGCCATGTAAATAGGAAGAACGAATATTTAAAAACCGTGGTGCGCAAAGGTGCCAGTATTGGTGCTAATGCAACGGTGGTGTGTGGAAACGAAATTGGTGCTTATGCCTTGATAGGGGCTGGCGCTGTGATAACAAAAACCGTAAAGCCTTATGCCTTGGTTGTGGGCAATCCGGCACGTCAAATAGGCTGGGTGAGTGAGTATGGTCACAAATTACATTTCGACCAGGATAGTTTGGCTTTCTGTCCTGAAACGCAACAGCAATACCAACTTCGGGACGGCGAGGTTATTCGGATAAGCTAAATTCAAATTACAAAATTGAGAAAAATTTTTTATAGAACAAAACAATTGATAACAAGATAAATATGATTAAATTTGCTGTAGTCGGTCAGGGGCATATTGGTAAACGCCACGCCGAAATGATTCGCCGAAATCCAGAATCGCAATTAGTAGCTGTGTGTGATGTGATTTCAAAAGCAGCTGCCAAGTTAGAGGATATTGAAGAACCCTATTTTAATTCCATCGACGATTTGTTGGCATCAAACTTAGAAATTGATGTAGTCAATATTTGTACTCCCAATGCTTATCACGCTGACTATGCTCTGAGAGCATTACAAGCAAAAATACATGTGGTGATAGAAAAACCTATTGCTTTAACTAAAACAGATGCAGAAAAAATTCTTTTCAAATCGCTCGAAGTTTCGCATCACGTGTTTTGTGTGATGCAGAACCGGTATTCTCCTCCTTCAGTTTGGCTCAAGGAACTTATTGATAACCATACGCTTGGCGATGTTTACATGGTCAAGTTAGATTGCTACTGGAACCGCGATGATCGTTATTATAAAAAAGGAAATTGGCATGGAGATGCGACTTTGGATGGTGGCACTTTGTTTACGCAATTCTCTCACTTTATCGACATTATGTATTGGCTCTTTGGCGACATTCAAAACATTCGAGGTAATTTTGCCGATTTCAACCACCATGATTTGACCGACTTTGAAGACAGTGGCGTGGTAACTTTCGACTTTATAAATGGCGGCATGGGAAGCTTGAATTATTCTACTTCGGTGTGGGATACTAACCTCGAAAGCAGCATTACTATTATTGGCTCCAAAGGCACTGTGAAAGTTGCCGGACAATATATGAACGAAGTAAGCTATTGCCACATAAAAGATTACGTTATGCCAACTTTAGCGCCTTCAAATCCGCCAAACGATTATGGTCTTTACAAAGGTTCGGCTCAAAATCATCATTATGTGATTGAAAATGTGATTGAAAAATTAACTGACAAAGGTTCTATTACAACCAATGTGCTCGAAGGTCTCAAGGTCGTGGATATTATCGAGCGCATTTATGCTGTGCGCGATACGCAGTGGAAGAAATAAGTTGCCAAAAGAGCAATGCCTTTGAATAAGAAAATAAAAAATGGTTCATCTTCAACTTGTAACTAACTTCATAATTAAATGATACAACGTATTCAGACTGTGTATTTGTTGGCAGTGATTATTCTTTCGATAATAACGCTCCTATCGGTGCAAGCAAGTTTTTTGGGAAATTCGGATGCAGCCAATTACATATTAAGCTACAAAGGAATATTTCAGGTGCAACCCACTGGAAACGAATTTGTTAAAAGCGTTTGGGCTCTTACGGCTCTGTGCACACTCATCCCTTTCGTGGCAGTGCTTAGTATTTTTGTGTACAAAAAAAGATTGCTTCAAATTCGTTTATCCATTATAAATAGTGTACTTTTGGTAGGATATTATGGTTTACTGTTTATTTATTTGTGGCAAGCCAGCACCGCTTTGGATGCTAATTGGCATTTAAAAATGGTTGCAGCATTCCCCTTGGTAAATATCGTTTTAACTTTTTTGGCTATTCGTGCCATTGGCAAAGATGAAGCACTGATTAAATCACTCCATAGATTACGATAAAAATGAAACATTTTCCACCCTCCGAATTAATCGTTAATAGCGATGGCAGTATTTTTCACTTACATTTAAAGCCTGAGCAATTGGCTGATAATGTGATACTTGTTGGAGATCCTGGTCGTGTAGCTTTGATAGCTGAATATTTCGATTCGAAGGAATGCTCCGTGTCGAGCAGGGAATTTAACACCATCACAGGCATTTATAACGGCAAACGAATCTCGGTCATTTCTACCGGCATTGGCACCGACAACATCGACATTGTGATGAATGAGCTCGATGCCTTATCTAATATTGATTTAGAGCAGCGGGTCGAAAAAAGTACTTTCCGCCAACTTACCATAGTTCGTATAGGCACTTCGGGTGGCATGCAACCCGACATTCCGCTGGGAAGCTTTTTGATATCCGAAAAGTCCATAGGCTTTGATGGTATGCTTAATTTTTATGCCGGACGCGATGCTGTGAGCGACCTGGCATTTGAAGAAGCTATGAAGCAACAGTTGGATTGGAATCCTCAGCTGGCAGCGCCTTATGTGGTGGCAGCCGATGCCGAATTGGTAAACCGTATTGGACAAGATGATATGCTAAGAGGCATAACGATTTCGGCAAATGGATTTTATGGACCACAAGGGCGCGTGTTGCGTTTGAACTTAGCCGACATGCTCCTGAATGATAAGATTGAAAGTTTTCGTTATGGCGAACACAAAATAACTAATTACGAAATGGAAAGCTCGGCTATTGCCGGCTTATCCAAACTCATGGGACATAAAGCCATGACCGTGTGTTGTATCATTGCTAACCGCCGCGTGGAAGCCGCCAATACAGATTACAAACCATATATCGAAAAGTTAGTAAAGACAGTGTTGGATAGATTATAAATTAGAAAATTGTTGGCATGATGAAGAGCAAAAACATAGTTGACAAAACGAACATTCCCTCCTCTGCAGTTGGGGGCAGCACCATTGCTGCTATATCTACTGCGCCTGGCGTGGGTGGTATTGCTGTGATTCGTGTTTCGGGTTCGGAAGCAATATCAGTGTGTGAGCATATTTACAAGCCCAAAAATCGAGCCCTTTCCATACGTTCGCAGGAGGGTTTCACACTAAGTTTTGGGAATATTTTTGATGGCACGAACGAAACAGTGGATGAGGTATTGATTGCTGTTTTTAAAGCACCACACTCCTTTACGGGTGAGGATGTTGTGGAAATTTCGTGTCATGGTTCGCGCTATGTGCAGCAAAAAATTCTTACTTTACTCATTGAAAACGGATGCGCGTTGGCGCAGCCTGGCGAATTTACGCAGCGTGCTTTTCTTAACGGGAAAATGGATTTACTGCAAGCCGAAGCCGTTGCCGACCTCATTGCTTCAACATCAGCAGCATCGCACAAAATGGCTATGCAGCAAATGCGCGGCGGTTTTTCTACCGAACTTATGCAGCTGCGCACACAATTGCTTAACTTTGTGTCGTTGATAGAGTTAGAACTCGATTTTTCGGAAGAGGATGTGGAGTTTGCTAACAGAATACAGTTGAAAACGCTCGTGGAAACCATCACAGAACACATCGTAAAATTGTCAAATTCTTTCAGCCTTGGTAATGCGTTAAAAAATGGCATTCCGGTAGCTTTGGTAGGCGAAACAAATGTGGGAAAATCGACCCTGCTCAATGTGTTGCTCAACGAAGAAAAAGCAATCGTTTCGGACATACATGGCACTACGCGCGATGTGATTGAAGATGCTGTAACTATCCAAGGTGTCTGCTTTCGATTTATCGATACGGCAGGCATTCGCAATACCAAAGATAAGATTGAAAACATGGGTATTGAGCGGACGTATCAGAAAATTGAACAAGCCTCCATTGTGCTTTGGATTCTCGACTGCACCGAACTAAGCGAACATATTGAGTGGCTCACTTCAAAAATTGAAGAACGCGCTGCAGGGAAAAAAATCATTTTAGTTTTTAATAAAATTGACAAAATCGCTTTGGAAGAGCGCGCAATTCTGAAGCAGTTGTTCAGTCAGTTCGAGGGCGAACGAATTTATATTTCGGCGAAAAATAAGCTCAATTTGCAAACGCTCGAAAAAGCCTTGTTGCGCGCAGCTCGGCTACCCGAAATTGAGCCAGGCGATGTTGTAGTAAACAACATACGTCATTACGAAGCCCTACAAAAGGCACTTGCTGCCATACAGCGTGTTAGCGAAGGCCTTGAAAGCGGCATTTCGAGCGAATTTCTTTCGCAAGATATTCGTGAGTGCCTCAACTACATAGGCGAAATAACAGGACACATATCCAACCACGAAATTTTAGGTAATATTTTTGGTAAATTCTGTATTGGAAAATAATCCCGAATAATCCCGAATTTTCATTCATTAGTATCAATTAGCATTGATACTTCTAATTTTGTGTTACGATTCGAAATTAGTTCAATCGTGGGGTTTTCTAAGGAGGTTTTTTTTCTATTTATTATCGCTCTGTTAGTGCGTAATTTAACAAACCGCTGTAAACCGAATGGTACGTACGGTGATGTGAAAAGGCAGTGAGCGAACTAATCGCTCACTGCCTACTCGATTTTATGCTTCAATGCAAAAATAGTAAATGGAGTTAAAATGGTCATTCTATTCAATCAGTTTACTGTTAAGTTTTGCAGTTTGGCTTACAAAAAAATCCGCTGCCTTCTTATTTCTTTGCTGGCTTATACAAGTGCGACGAATGTCCGTAAAATAATTCAGCTGCTTCCATGACCGTTTCTGAAAGCGTTGGGTGGGGGTGGATGGTGAGTGCTAAATCTTTGACGGTTGCGCCCATTTCAATGGCTAACACGGCTTCGGCTATCATTTCGCCCGCTCCCGGTCCACAAAGTCCGATACCCAAAACACGTTCGGTTTCGGGGTCAACAATAATTTTCGTAACCCCATCGCTGCGGTCGAGTGTTGTTGCACGTCCGCTGGCTGCCCATGGGAATTTTGCCACTTCGTATTTCACACCTTTGGCATTTGCCTGATTTTCGGTAATGCCTGCCCAAGCTATTTCGGGGTCGGTAAATACTACTGCTGGAATTGCCAATGGTTCAAAAGCTACTCGCTTTCCCAAAATGGCATCCACAGCCACCCGTGCTTCGTGTGAAGCTTTGTGTGCTAACATGGGTTCGCCCACAATATCGCCAATGGCATAAATGCTATTGTCGTTGGTTTTCAACGTATTATCTGCGATTATCCAACCGCGTTCGTTTACTTGAACTTGGGTATTTTCCAAACCTAATCCAGCAGTTTGTGGTTTGCGCCCGATGGACATCAAAACGTAATCGTACAGTTGTTCTTCTATAAGACCTTCTTTATTGGCAATTTTTACCGATAAACCATCGCCAACTTCTTTTATTTCAGTTACTTTAGATTGTAACATGATTTTGCTGAACGAATGCTCCAAGCGTTTTTGTAAATGTGCAACCAAATCTTGATCGGCTCCCGGAAGTATTCTGTCCATAAACTCCACGACTGAAACTTTGGTGCCAAGTGCAGCATACACCGAGCCGAGTTCCAACCCAATATAACCGCCACCCACTACCAAAAGGCTTTTTGGGATAGTTGGCAAGTCGAGCGCCGAAGTGGAATTTAGTAATCGCTTGCTGTCGATTTGTAGCGACGGAACGGTAGCAATCACCGAACCGATGGCAATGATAGCTTTGTCGTAGCTAATTTCTTGCAAAGCCCCATCTTCTTTGGTAACCACAATGCTATTGGACGAAGCAAATTTGGCTCTTCCCTGCACAAAATTAATTTTACGTTGTTTGGAAAGCACACCCAATCCGCCGGTAAGTTTTCCAACAACTTTATCTTTAAAAGCTCTGAGTTGGTCAATATCAATTTTTGGTTCTCCAAAATCAACGCCCCATGCTTTTGCTTCTTTCGTTTCGTTAATCAACTTTGCTACGTGCAGCAAAGCTTTGGATGGAATGCAACCACGATACAGACACACGCCACCAGGATTTTTTTCCAGATCGACCAAGGTAACGTTCATGCCCATATCAGCAGCATAAAATGCAGCAGCATAACCGCCAGGTCCACCACCAATAACAACAATATTTTGACTCATAAAAGTTAAATTGTAAATGAATAAATAGTAAATTTTATTTGCCTTCCACTATCAATTTCATTGGATTCTCAATGGCTTCAATGACCCAACGTAGAAAACGAATGCCATCGGCGCCATCGATAATGCGATGATCGTATGAAAGCGAGAAAGGCAACATCAGGCGAGGTTCAAATTTTCCATCGATATACACTGGTTCCATTTGTCCGCGAGAAACGCCCAAAATAGCCACTTCGGGAGCATTTACGATAGGGGTAAAGGCTGTGCCACCAATGCCACCTAAATTGGTTATGGTAAAGCAACCGCCACTTAAATCGGCAATGCCTGCTTTTTTAGTACGGGCTTTTTCAGCCAACACATTCATTTCACGGGCAATTTCTATTACATTCAGTTGGTCGGCGTTACGAAGTACCGGTACCATCAATCCAAACTCTGTATCCACAGCAATACCAATGTTAAAGTATTTTTTGTAAATAATTTGTTTGTTTTGCATGTCCACACTGGCGTTAAACTGCGGGAAGCGTTTGAGTGCCATAGCCACAATTTTTACCAAAATAGCTGTTACAGTTAGTTTTACACCTTGCTTATCAGCTGTTTTGGCATAGCTTTTACGGAATTCTTCCAAGGCAGTAATGTCTGCTTTGTCGAACTGCGTTACGTGTGGAATGGTATGCCAGGCATAGCTCAAATGGTCGGCAGTTTTGAAGCGAATGTTGCTCATGGCTTGCATGTCAATGTCGCCAAACTTGCTGAAATCAGGTAGGGGCTCTTGATGTTGTTCTACACGAATGTGTTGAACTTCATTGCGTTGCTGATGCAGTGCTTTGCTGAATGCTTTCACATCGTCTAACAAAATACGTCCGCCAGGACCTGTTCCTTTAATTTGATTTACATCTACGCCAATTTCGCGTGCCAAGCGGCGAACCGAAGGCGCAGCTGGGGCAGCATTGGGTGCTATGGCAGGTTGATTTTCGATAGCGATAACTTTGGGTGCATCGGCGGGAGTTGTTTGTGCAGCTACAAATGGCGCTGATGCTACATCTGGTTTCGATACAGGTGTTTGTGCTGGTACAGCAGACTCTATTACAGCTTGTTCGGCTGCCACAACTATGGTTTGGGCAGGTTTTGTTTCCACAGTAACATTGGCACTTTCGTAAGCCATTACTTCCTGTTCGATGGCTATGGTGTCGCCGTCGGTAACAGAAACACTTACAATTTTTCCATCGAAATCAGCGGGTACTTCGATGGTCGCCTTGTCAGTTTCCAATTCGAGTATGGGCTGATCTACTTCAACCACATCGCCTATTTTTACCAATACTTTTACGATGGTAGCCGATTTTATATTTTCACCCAATTCGGGTATTTTGAAATTTTTCATTACTCTATTATTTTTATATCTGCCCCCTTCCCCCCTAAAGGGGGGAACAAGACAGGTTCTATAACTGTTACTTAAAAATCTTGCTTAGGAAATCATTGGATTAAGTTTATTAGGATTAATTTCAAGCTCTTCCATGGCTTTTTTCAAATCGGCTAATTTATAGTTTCCTTCTTTATACAAAGCATAAAGCGTAGTAAAAGCAATGTGTTTAGCATCCACTTCAAAGAAATCGCGTAACTTTTCGCGTGATTCCGAACGTCCAAAACCATCGGTTCCAAGTGTATAGAGGCGATTAGGCAACCATTTTGAAATTGAATCGGGTAAGGTTTTAACGTAATCCGAAGCAGCTACAATGACACCTTCATTTTTTATCAAAGTCGAAACATAGGGTGTTTTCTCGTTCTCTGGATGTAGTAAATTATGACGTTCCACATCCAAGCCATCACGTTGCAATTCCTTGTAACTTGTTACGCTGTAAACATCAGCACCTACATTGTATTTTTCTTCCAATATGGAAGCAGCTTTGATAGTTTCGTTCAAAATTGTACCACTTCCCAATAGATTAGCTCGGTGTGCAGCTTTTGTTTTATTTGTTTTTTGGAACAAATACATACCTTTCAGGATACCTTCTTTAGCACCTTCGGGCATTACTGGCATGGCGTAGTTTTCGTTCATGACAGTAATGTAATAAAATACCTTTTCCTGTTCTTCGTACATCCTGCGGATACCATCACGAATAATCACAGCTAACTCATAAGCATAAGCAGGGTCGTAAGTTACCAGATTGGGTACCGGATAAGCTAACAAATGACTGTTACCATCCTGATGTTGAAGTCCTTCACCTGCTAAGGTTGTGCGTCCGGCGGTGCCGCCTACCAAAAATCCTTTTGCCTGCATATCGGCAGCTGCCCACACCAAGTCACCAATGCGTTGCAACCCAAACATAGAGTAATATATAAAGAAGGGCATCATGTTAAGTCCGTGTGTGGCATAGGCTGTTCCTGCACTAATGAATGATGACATGGAACCTGCTTCGGTTATGCCTTCTTCGAGGATTTGACCATTTTTTGCTTCTTTATAGTATAGTAATTGTTCCCGATCTACTGGTTCGTAAAGTTGCCCCACGTGCGAATAAATACCATTGGCACGAAATAGCGACTCCATACCAAAAGTACGTGCTTCGTCGGGCACAATAGGCACAATGAGTTTTCCTATTTCTTTGTCTTTCAGTAATTTTGTGAGAATACGTACAAAAGCCATAGTGGTAGAGAGCTCGCGACCATCCGAGCCTTGTAAAAATTCGGCAAATACTTCTTCGGGTGGCGTTTTGATAGGGCGCACTTCTACGCGACGTTCCGGAACACATCCTCCCAATTCTTCACGACGTTTTTTCATATATTGTACTTCTGGCGAGTCTTCGGGGAGTTTGTAGAAAGGTGTTTTCACTACTTCTTCGTCCGAAAGTGGAATGCCAAAGCGTGTGCGGAATTCTTTTAATTCATCTTCGTTGAGTTTTTTTTGCGAGTGCGTAATGTTTTTACCTTCACCACTTTCACCAGTGCCATAACCTTTAATGGTATTTGCCAAAATAACGGTTGGTTGCCCTTTGTGATTTACAGCGGCATTAAAAGCAGCATATATTTTTTCGGGATCGTGTCCGCCACGTTTCATTTTTTTTATTTGATCATCGGTTAGGTGGCTGACCATAGCTTCCAATTCAGGATCTACACCAAAAAATTCTTTACGTACAAAATCACCACTGGCAATAGAGAATTTTTGCGATTCTCCATCCACAATTTCACCCATGCGTTTTACCAATTTACCTTTGTTGTCGTTTTCGATGAGCGTGTCCCATTCACCGCCCCAAAGCACTTTGATGACATTCCAACCTGCACCACGAAAAACAGCCTCGAGTTCCTGCACAATTTTACCATTTCCACGCACAGGTCCATCCAAACGCTGTAAATTACAGTTGATGACAAAAATTAGATTGTCCAACTTTTCGCGAGCCGCTAAGGTAATAGCACCTAATGCTTCTGGTTCGTCGGTTTCGCCATCGCCCAAAAATGCCCATACTTTTTGTTCAGCAGTTTCTTTCAATCCACGGTCTGCCAAATAGCGGTTGAAACGGGCTTGATAAATAGACATGATCGGACCTAAACCCATCGAAACAGTTGGAAATTCCCAAAAGTTTGGCATTAACCAAGGGTGCGGGTAGGAGGAAACACCACCATTCGGATGTAACTCGCGTCGGAAGTTACAAATATAGTCCATGTGCAAACGACCTTCTAAATATGCTCGTGCATAAATGCCTGGAGCAGCATGTCCTTGAAAATAGATTTGGTCGCCACCATTCACCGATTCTTTGCCTTTGAAAAAATGGTTAAAACCTACCTCAAGCAGGCTGGCTACTGAGGCATAGGTAGAAATGTGTCCGCCAATGCCGTTTTCGTTTTTGTTCGCTTTTACCACCATAGCCATGGCATTCCAGCGAATAATACTTTTAATTTTACGCTCTATCTCACGATTTCCGGGATAAGGCACTTGTTTATTCCTACTTATAGTGTTGATGTACGGCGTGTTGGCTGTAAAAGGAAGTTCTACGCCTGCTTTGTGGGCGCGCACCTGAAGCTGACGAAGTAATTCTACTACACGTTCGGGTCCCCATTGTTGCATCACATAATCGAGTGAGTAAAACCACTCTTCGTTTTCTAACTCCTCAATATCTTTTGGGATAGATTTATTGGTATTCATTGCTTTAAATTAATTGTTTAATGACACTCAAACAATGTAATTTAAAATAAGTTTTAAATGAAAGTCATTTCTAAATGTTAATAACTTGCAGTTATTGTACAAATATTTAATTTTCAACTTGTTAAGAAAAAACTAAAAAATGTTATTTTGCAATGTGTACATTACAAAATAAAAAATAAGAGGTATTAAATTGCTTATTTTCAATAAAATGAACTTAGTTGTCGGAATTTAAATAGTGTGGTGGAATGGGAGCATTCCGACCTTTGAATAGCATGAAATTGTATTTGTATCCAACGATAAAATTGAGGGAAGCTGTGTGAAAAACTATATTATTTGCTTTGTATATGAGCGAGTTAGACCCAACCCCTACAAACCAAACCGTTTTTTTGAAATAAAGATCCACAAGAAAAGCCTGGTTAAAGCCCAACCGATTGTGTAATGAACTGAAATGAATTGTATTGCTTAGGTTTTGCAACTGAAACATTTCGTAGTAAGAAGCGCCAGGCATGGGAACAAACATAGCACCTATTACAGGCAATTGAACTTCATAATTGAACCTCATAGGCAATTTCCAAAGCCTAAAATCGTACCTCGCCTTTGCCCGAATATTAAGGTTCAATGCCAAATCCATGTTTGCCGGATTATTCACGTTTCGAGCAATGGATTTTACACCGACATTTAATTCTGAATTAACTCCTGTAAGTACTTGCAAATGAGCTGCAGGATGGAAATGTCGCCATACGCCCCAACTGATATCGCTGCCAAGATAGGTCATGCTGCTTGTTTGTGTGGGGTTGTAAGCCAAGCCTGCTGCAAATGCTATGATGGTTTGCATTGAAAAATTGTTAGTAGCTTTTGGCATAAACTGTTGTTCACTGTATCGAAACTGCAAACCTGAACCTGCATAGTTAGCAGGCGAAAGATAGGGGTCGGTGATGGAAAGTGTTGAATAACTGACGCGGTTTTCGGCAGAAACTAAAGGCAAAGAGCGGGCGTTTTGTGCATTAGCAAAAGTCAAACCACTCATACAGATAATTATAAGAGCAACTTTCAGTTTCATATTCGTTGGATTTTATTTCAAAAAGCAAAGGTAATCTTTTTAAGGCAATAATTCAATTGCACTTAATATTCTTCCTGATTGCAAACCGAGTTTGCGTGCTGAAAAAAAATCTTCGTGCTGTGTGAATGAGCATATTCCTGCTATTTCAATCTGAGAAGCCGGTATATTGTTTTCTTGGAGTATGCTTTTATTTGCTTCCCACAAATCCAGATATAAGGAGTTGTTGCGGTGCTTAAAAATGCTTGCGGTATTAAAATTGGCTTTCTCAAATAGCTCAATCAACTCTGCGCCAACTGCGTACGCCGAGGGAGATATAGAAACGCCTATGCTGGCTACAACATGTTCGGGTTGTGTGCCAAATTCTGTTTGCATGCGCGTAAGCACTTTTTGTACAAGGCGCGCGCATGTACCTCGCCATCCGGCATGAATAGCTGCAATAGCTTGATTTTTAGTATCGTACAAGAGTATAGGAACACAATCAGCTGTTGTAACGCCAATATAAATGGCGTGCAAATTTGTAATTAACGCATCCACGCCATGCAAATATAGCTTTTGAGCTTTGGGCGACAACATGTTGAATCCTAAGTTGATACAACGAATTTCATCGCCATGTGTTTGGTAAGGGAATATAAGTTGATGTGCTTCTATTTGAAGCTCTTCGCAAAGTATTGCTAAGTTTGCTTGCTGCTTATTTGGGTCATCGCCCGTATAGGGACTAAGATTGAAAGAGGCGTAGTTTCCAGTACTTATGCCTCCCCAACGTGTTGTGCTGAAATGATTTATCTGCTGAAACTTGTTGAGCAAAGGATAGGTTACAAAACGTTCCATATTTACAAATCGTCCCAGCCAATTCCTTTGTATTTCGTAATGTCATCGTCCTCATCTTCCTCTTCTGCCTCTTCCAAGTCCATTTCTTCTTCTTCATCCCACATTTCTTCCGATTCTATCAAAGGAGTGATTTCCATGGGTTTATGGCTAATTTCAACTATTTTGTTCGATTCTTTGTTGATTTCTTTCCAAATAAGATCTTTCAATTCGTTGATTCCCAAGCCTGTAATCGAAGAGATGAATATTGTCTGAATGTTTTCGGGCAGTTCTTGTTGAAGTGCACGGGTCAATTCATCGTCGAGCATGTCGCATTTTGTAATAGCCAATATACGCTGTTTGTCCACCAACTCGGGATTGTATTGTTTCAATTCGTTTAGCAAAATACTATATTCATGCACAATGTCATCGCTATCGGCTGGAATCATGAAGAGCAAAATAGAATTTCGCTCGATGTGTCGTAAAAAGCGCAAACCCAAGCCTTTGCCCTCGGCGGCTCCTTCAATAATACCCGGAATATCAGCCATTACAAACGACTGGTTGTTGCGGTAAGCAACAATACCCAGATTGGGCACCAAGGTTGTGAAAGGATAATCAGCAATTTCTGGCTTGGCAGCTGAGATAACGGATAGCAATGTGGATTTACCCGCATTTGGAAATCCGACCAACCCAACATCGGCAAGCACTTTAAGCTGTAAAATAATAGTGCGTTCTATGCGTGGTTCGCCTGGTTGCGAAAAGCGCGGAGTTTGAAGGGTGGATGTTCTGAAATGCCAGTTACCCTGACCTCCACGTCCACCTTTCATGAAAATTATTTCTTGTCCGTCTTCGGTTACATCGCCCAGACATTCGCCTGTTTCAGCATCGTAAATCACTGTGCCACAAGGCACATCAATTACTTTGTCCTCACCATCTTTGCCAAAACTGCGACTGGCGCTTCCACCTTCGCCATCGCCGGCATAAATGTGGCGTGCATATTTGAGATGGATTAAAGTCCAGTAGTTTTTGTTACCACGAATGATGATGTGTCCGCCGCGACCACCATCACCACCATCGGGACCTCCTTTTTGAATAAATTTTTCGCGATGAAAATGTGTAGAGCCAGCTCCTCCTTTACCGGAACGACAATATATCTTTACGTAATCGACAAAATTTGAACCTGACATTTATTTATTTAATACGCGAATTGTTTATTCTCTTTGCATTTGCTGAGCTGCTCTTTGTCGATAATAGCCGAAATTCGTTCAAAAATTTCTTCTACTTCGCCCATGCCATCCACTAAGCGGTATTTGCCAATATTTTTGTAAAAATCGTTTACAGGAGCTGTTTTTGTTTCGTAAATCTCGAGTCTTTTTTTGATAGTATCCAAATTATCATCACTTCTGCCTGAGGTTTCGCCTCGTTTAATAAGGCGGGTGATGAGTTCTTTTTTATCTACTTGCATGTCAATCAGATATGGAATTTCAATGCCTCTTGCTTCAAAAGCATCCTCTAAGGCGGAAGCTTGAGCCACCGTGCGTGGAAAACCATCTAATATAAATCCACAAACTTTGCTTGCATTTTCATCCACAGCTTTTAATAGCATAGCGATAATCATATCATCGGGAGCTAAATTGCCTACTGAGATGTACGAATCGGCTTTTATTCCAACTTCTGTTTTTGCATTTATCTCTTCGCGCAATAAATCGCCCGTTGATAAATGCTTTAAATTGTATTTTTCTACTAATAATGTACTTTGAGTCCCTTTACCACAACCGGGAGCTCCACATAAAATGAAGTTCAACATAAAATTATTTTTTAACCTTAAACACTAATTACCTAATCACTAACCACTAACCACTAACCATTAACCACTAACCATTAACCACTGTATAAATATCCTTCATATTTCGTCCGTAGCCATCGTAATCCAGCCCATAGCCCACAATAAAATCGTTAGGGATTTTCATTGCCACATAATCAATTTTAATGTTGCGCTGAAGCGCTTCGGGTTTTTGTAAAAATGTAGCTACATATATTTTTTTTGCGCCCTTAGCCAGCAACGATTCCAAAATTCGCTCCATGGTGATACCTGTATCTACAATGTCTTCCACGACCACCACCTCTCTGCCTACAACGCTTTCGTTCAGACCAATAATCTCTTTCACAGAGCCTGAAGTGTATAATCCTTCGTACGATGAAAGTTTAATAAAGGTGATTTCGCATGGAAATCCAATTTCTTTGAGTAAATCTGCTGCAAAAATAAAAGCACCATTCAACACGCAAATAAATAAGGGATTTGTACCTTTCAAATCTTCGTTGATTTGTGTTGCTACTGCTTTCACCGCTTTTTGAATTTCACTTTCGGGGATAGACAGTTCAAATAGTTTGTCTTTTATTTGTATTTGTTGTATCATAAACGGGCATGTTGCAGTAGAAATATTTTGTGCAAAAGTACAAAAAAACATCGGGTTAGAAAAACCGTGTACCACATATCAGTTCAATTACTCAAAAATATTTATATTTTATATGTGGTATCAGTTGCTTTTACTTTCATCTAACTGCTATCTAAAAGCTATCAGTTTCTACGAAAAATTGACTATTTTTTTAACTCTATTTGCCAACTCTATTGTTGATAGGTTTATTTCTGTTGTTGTAAGGTTTTAATATCACATTTGAACAATCCAGCCCAAAACTATAAGAAATCTAATTGTATTCTTTATAAAATTAATCTTTGGCAAACTGGGTTATGTTCTCTTTTTCACACACAAAAAAACGCTGTAAATAATTGATTTGCAGCGTTTCTTTCTGAATTAAAGATTGTATTACTTAACTAAAACATTCTTTATTTCCCAGGTTGCTGCTCCGGCAGTTGTACTTGAATATTTATATGCGATACGTACATTAGCCTGTCCCACAACACCTGACAAACTGATATCACCCGAATTCACAAAAGTCCAATCGTTACCTGTTGGCCAAGTAGGTATAGTAAGTGTTGTCCATGTAGCAGTCGAGGGTGCACCTGAAGTGTAATTGGTAGAAACCAGCACTACCTGCTCGGTTAGTTTATTGACAGTAAAATACTTACCTGTGTGCTCGAAACTCAGTGTAGCAGCTGATTTTCCGGTCAGATTTATTGCCGGCGAAATGAGCCAACCTTCAGAAACTTTGTTTGCTCCACCAATGTAAGCGCTGGCTTTCATAAATTTATATGTATCCCACTTCCATGTATATGTTCCACCCTCGGGTATTGTGACATCAACAATCGTAAATGCACCCTGATTAGCTAAGAAACTTTCAGTGAAAATAGCATTACTCGTATCAACGGGTTTTGTTCCGCCTGTAGTTCCTCCTTCGAGCTCGTAGTACGATACCGATTTCAAACCCGGTTTTGCAAAATATGCTTCGAGAGCGCCATAAAGTTTTACGGATTTTCCTAAATTTGCCTTTGTATCGACCAAATTTAATCCTGTCCGGATTGCACCTGAAGGCAACTGTACTGCCATACAATTGTCAGGATTCGTTTCGGTTTTCGAATCGGCGATTAACATATTTGTGGCTTGAGTACAAGTATCTGCACTAAATGTATATGAAGTTTGATTTCCAGACCATACATAACCAACAATATAACCTGAAACCCATTTCGATCCGCTCTGATTTTGAATTGCAGCAGCCACATTGTAAGGCGAAGCTTCGGTACCTTCACCTACGGGATCAATAGTTTCAATTACCTCTGCCTCACCCTCTTCAACATTGAAATTTTTCACTTCCCATGTACCTGCTTTGGCATCGGTTGAAACATATTTGAATGCAATTTTAATTTTTTTACCTGCATAGGCAGTCAAACTAATTTCGCCGGAAGGGATTAAATCCCACGAACCTGCATTTTTAAAAACCGGAGTAGTCAACTGTGTCCAGGTAGCTGTGGCAGGTAATCCTTCGACATAATTTTCGGAAACCCAAACTGTAGCATCAGTACTTAAATTAGCAAAATAACGTGTCACATAATCGAATGTCAGTTTTGCTGCTGAAACATCCTTCATGTTAATTTCAGGTGAAATCAACCAGTCCTCATTGGCTACATTTGTTTTTGTAGCGCTAATGTAGCCACTTACTTTCATATATTTCCCAACTGCATCGAATGCCCATACCTGATCACCCGAAACACTCTGGGCTGTAAATGTGCCAATACCAGTCTCAAAAGTTTCGGAGAAAGGAAGTTTGTTCGTAATATCCTCGTCATTCGGATCATTTACATTTGTACAAGCCGAAAACATCAAAGCCATGGCTAAGAACATTGAGGCAAATAATTTTGTAGTTTTCATAAAAGAATTTGATTTTTTATTATTGTTTGTTTTTAATTTTCTGAATGATATGATTCAAAGCCACGACCAAGATCGTCGAGCGACCTGATAGTAAGCTGCCAAGAACCGGCATTTATTTCTTTATCTCTGTACCAACCTACAATCACGGTTATATCACCGTATACATTATCGGCTGGTATAGGGGCTGTTGCAAACTTTGCATACTCACTTGTAGAAATGTAAATTTTATTTCCGTTTCTGTCTTCAATTTCCCGTGCAATGGGCACACCTGTATAAGAAGGTTTAGGCAACCCGAAGAATACTTCTTTTGCTGTAAGTTGCTTGTAAGTAAAGTTTACTTCGCCCTTTCCGTTAAATCTTACATCTTTGATACATACAATTTTCGAATGTACCGATCGGTCCGAAGATTTAATTTGTGCAATGGTCATTGTATCTACTTTGATTGATTCGGGACGAGGCATACCATTGTATGTTGAAATAAGTTTAAACTGCGAGTACGGAATTCTGCCCGGTTCGAAACCTCTTTTGCGCGTATCGGTATCGTTGTTATAATATACAGTACCAAGTTGCAATAAATCACCATATTTTCCAATGGCAAGCCCGTTGCATTTTATGGATATGGACTGACCAAGAGGACTTACGCCCGAGAAACTACCCACATCAACCGACACTTTGAGCGCATCGCCTGTAAGTGTATCCTGAATAATAAAATTCTTGTAGAAACTGCCTTCCACATCGGTCGAAATCACTGTACCTGTAATTACAATCGGTTCGCCAATTGAAGGTATTGAATCGACACTAAACACATTTGAATTTCCACTATTGGTTCTTACAGGGAATACATTTCCGGTAGTTGTAGCATAGTCGGCAATAAATTCGGCTATTGTGTGCGTAGCTACTAAAGGAGTTTGGCTATCATTTGGGTCAACCAATTCAAAATCAGTAGGATTACATGCCCACATTAAACTTATTGAAAGCAATAAGAAACTTATATATATTTTATTTTTCATTTTCGTAAAAATTAATTTTTCGCATTAAATAGCATCAAAACTTATAACCGATATTCAGAAACATATTGAAGCCCCATGCATAATAATACTTAGATGGAAATTTGTTCAGATTTGTGGCATCAATGGCGCCATCAGCCAAAGGCAAACGAGCCTGTTGATAACCACCTGTTACCATTTTAGTATTGTTCAGAATATTGGCTGCACTCAGATTGAAGTTCAACGAACGGCGATTTTTCAGATAAATCACTTTTCCAACCGATGCATCCACAAGAAAACCACCTTTGAGTTTTTCCTGCGTGCCGAGAGTAGCAATTAGTTCATCCGTTGAATATTTTGCCATATTGCTCTCGTTAAAACGATTAGGGGCAAAATCGAGGTAATTATTATCGAAATAATTTACGGTGATGTCGGCAAACCACATTTTAGGGTGAAAATAGTCTAAAGTAATATTAGCTGCAAGCTGCGGACCCGCTGCAATGCGAAGTCCCTCGGTCAATACAGTTTCTGTTTTATCGGCAAAGGAGCCATTTTCGGGACTTTTGGTGCCCACAGCATTGTTTGTATAAGTGTATTGAGCTAATGTTCCGGCAGTTGACAAAGAGAAGCTACTGTTAAGCTTAAACGAGAGTCCGGCTTCAATTCCCTGATAAAGTTTGTCGGACTTTGTGAGCACGTGATTGATAAATGTTCGCTCTACGTCATCGTAGTATCCGAGCATATCCGAGCTACCAAGCACATGGGTTCTGAAACCCGATACGCGTCCACGAACCACTGGAAACGAAAATGTGTATCCCAGATCGTACGACAAAATTTGTGCGCTCTGAAGATTTTTAATTCGTGTATCCTTAATACGTTCCGATACATACGAGTTGCTTGCAAGCGGGGCACGTGTTTCGGCTAATACATTAGCCGAAATACGGTTTCGTCCATCGATTTTGTAAGTAGCACCTGTTTTGAGCGACGGGTCGACAAAAAACCACACTTCGCCCTGACCATACGAATTTTCGGGTGCACGACCATTTTTCATGTGTCCAAAACGTGAAAACTGTGTGTAGGTCATTTTTGCTGCGTAATAAATATCAAGTTGCGGTAGCACCCATTCGTTTTGTGCAAATACATTTGCAGTACTGATATTCATGTCATAGTTGTATCCAAACAAATCGCCCTCTTTCACCACACGATTAGGATTGTTTAAATCGTTTTGAACAATAGCTGGATTTGTAGGGAAATCGCGCTCGGCAAACTGATCTTTATCAATCCACTGATTACCACCAAGCAAATCATCAACAGTTTTGTAATGCATTCCCTTTGAAGTTTTTGCTTCTATACCGGCTGTAAGTTTTAAATACTTATTTATCTGATTGGTATATGTGGAGTTTAAAGCTGTTTCCATTAAATTATTATGACGACGTTCCACCATATAGTTGGCAGTACCCATAGGATCAACCACATTGTTTTTATAGTTTGCCATATAAAGTGCTTCCCAGTCAATCTGCGAAATATCAGTATTTGAGCCCCACGCTTCAGCAATAGCATTTTTTTGGACTTCGATAAAAGACTCGTTGTTGGGATTCAAAATTGCCGAAGGCAAATATCTGTAATAGTCGGGGCGCGGATCGGGCGCATTATAAAACCCTAATGCTGAATTGCTGTATAAGCTGTAATGAAAAGCCACGCCAGTACGCAAACGTTGATTTTGATTGATTTTAAAATCGTGCGATAATATTACTGTCGGGTCAAAACTTTTCACAATTCGGGAATTTCTAACTTTGCCATTTTGGTAACCCCAATAAGGATTGTAGTAAATGGAACCGGCCAAATCATAAACTTCCTGAGTAACTCCTCCTTGCTGAGCCCTTTGAGTAGGAGCACCAAAAGTGACAAGCGAGATACTATGTTTATCGTTAAATACCTTTTCTGCTGAAAGAAAATAACCTGCAGAATTATAAAAGGTTCCATCAACAATACCTTTATCTGCCCAACGAACAACTGCCGAAGCAGCAAAAGCCCAGCCATTAGGTTGAAGTCCGGTGGCATAAGTATATTGGCCTCTAAGTTTATACGAACGGTTTGTATATGCCAAACTCGCTTTCGAACCGGCAGCATAAGCCGTAGCTCTTGTATTAATGTTTGTATTAGAGCCTAAATTTCCGTACGAAAAAGAATTAGTAAACAATCCTGCTGTTTCGTCCTGATTTCTCATGGCATCATTTAAACCACCAAAGCTTGAATAATTGAACCCACCTCTTTCAAGACTATTAAAATGAACCCCATTGATATAGGTTGTTTCAAATGTAGGATCGTAACCACGCATATTAAATCGCATTGGACTAAACGAAAAACTTGTTTGGGAATAATACACATCTTTCGAGTTCAAATTACCCGAAACGTTTTGTGTTTTTGCGACATCATAGTCCAATGCCGATTCGCTCAGTTGTAGCACCACATCTTGTTTCATCTCCTGATGTGTATCAGCTACTAAGCGAATGACTCCTACATCGGTTGTTTCGTTTGCTTTGATATTCAGTAATTTGATTTGTGTAAAATACCCTACTGCCGAAATACTTAACTCTTCGCTACCAGCTTCTGCGTAGCTTAACGAAAATTCACCATCGGTATTTGTTAGCGTATTTAGATTCTGCTGTAGAAGTGTAATTTTAGCACCAACCAGTGGTGTTTCTGCGCCAGCAATTTTCACTGTCCCTTTTATTTTTGTTTGAGCGCTTAGGCTCAACGTGATAAAAAACACAACGAATGTCACCATCAATAGTTTTCTCATACTCTTTGTTTCCTTATTAATAAAGTAATAATTATGCATCTTTTTTATCAAAAAAAATCTGCTAAAAAAAGGGCTGCAAGATACATTCTTTTCTTAAAACATTTAAATGTTAGATGTTAAATTTTTGTGAATAGAAAATCGGGTGCGCATATGCTAAATACAGTTGAAACTTTTTTTAGTCCATCCCATTGATAGTCAAATTAAAATAACTATCTTTGCGGTCGCTTTTCGAGAAA
>MNZK01000109.1 GCA_001873635.1 Porphyromonadaceae bacterium CG2_30_38_12
GGAATCTAAAAACAGCGCTTCTCAGCATCCCAAAATTGTAAAAAAATTACATAATCGTTTGTTAAAATCGGATGCAGAACTAAAATTAACCAATAGAAAACCTTACGTTTATGAGGGCAAAGCTCCTCCAACCCGAAAACTGTGGTGGTAATCGAACAAAAAAAATAGTTCGTTTAGGGGAATATCATGTTTTTTTCGTCAAAAAAAAGCATTAGCATACAATAGCTTTAAAACTAATCACTAATCAATATTTACAAATGAAAAGAAAAACTTTATTGCGTCAGAATACTTTTTTGTGCGCACTGTTTTTTTTCTGTGCCCTGGCCGCTACAACCATTGCACAGAATACCATAGCTGGTTCTAAACCAATTTCGGGTGTTATCACCGATGCCACAGGAGAGTCTATAATTGGAGCCAGCATCCTCGTAAAAGGAACAACCTTGGGTACCATTACCGATTTCGATGGGAAATTCCGCTTGGATGTGCCTCAAAATTCAAAACTAACCATTACGTATGTTGGCTATACGCCACAGGAAATTGCTGTTACTGATAATAGTAGCTACAACATTGTGTTGAAAGAAGACACCAAAAAACTCGATGAAGTAGTGGTAGTTGGATATGGTGTAGTAAACAAACGAAGCTACACAGGTTCGGTATCGTCCATCAAATCAGATGAGTTAACGGCTCTCAAAACTATTTCGCCCACACAAGGCTTGCAAGGTCGTGCGGCAGGGGTAAATGTTACAACTGCATCGGGTATGCCCGGTGCACCTACCACCATTCGTGTGCGTGGTGTCAATTCAATCAGCTCTGGAAACGATCCGTTGTGGATTATCGACGGTGTGCCGATGTATTCGGGTGGCGGACTGGAAAAAAGTGCCAGCACCGTTTCGCAAGACCCCATGTCGATGATTAATCCAAGTGATATCGAAACAATGGAAGTGTTGAAAGATGCAGCTGCCACTGCCATTTATGGTTCGCGTGGTTCGAATGGTGTAATTATGATTACTACCAAATCGGGCAAAAAAAATGGCGGGAAAGGAACTATCAATGTGGATTATACCATGGGATACAGCAATTTAACACGCACGCCACAACAAATAGGTTACGCCACTACCGAACAATGGATTGCGTTGGCTGACAAAGCCCTTCAAAACGCTACTGGCGACCCAGCTGCCTTGTTTAATCCAACTGGAAATGTATTGAGTAAAGCTACGGTTCCTTTCGAAGACTTATCACGCGAACAAGCGCTTGCAACCAATTCCAACTGGTTTGATCAAGTGCTTCGTACCGGTCAATATCAGGATATAAACCTGAATATGACTCGCGGTTTTGAAAATGGTTCGGTTTATACTTCATTCAATTATCGTAACGATGCCGGTGTGTTGAAAAACAATGATATCAACCGCCTAACCGGTCGTGTAAATTCTGAATTTACGATTATAAAAAACCTGCAAGTAGGTACAAATTTAGCCTTTTCGTATTCAAAAAACAACCGTGTAAAAACGGGTTATGCAGGTGCTATTGGTGCTGGTGGTGGCACGACGGGAGCTTTTGAAGCGGCTAACCGCAACGCTATGCCATGGATGCCAATCTACAGCACGGTGAATCCTACAGGATATTGGAGTGCACAATCGGGTAACTTGGCTGCTAACAACGACCGCCGATTTTTACAAGATAATGTAACCCAAAACCGTGTAGTTGGAAATACTTTTGCCGAATTTAAAATTCAGGCTGTTAAAGGACTTTCGTTACGTTCCGAATTTGGACTGGATTACATCAGCAATTCCAGCGTAGATTGGCGGAGTGCCTTGGTTACAGCCGATGGAAAATCATACTCGTTGGATCAAAACGTAAACCGTACGGTCATCAATTATAATGCTTATTTAAAATATAACAACACATTTGGTGTTCATGCTTTCAATACCGTATTAGGAACAGAAAGTACCCGCATGAACCAGTGGACACGTTTGATGGAGGCAAGTAACTTATATGGTAGTTATCCTGAATTAGGCTCAAAACCAGGAAATATGTTACAAATGTCATCTGCTTTTTCAGGTGAAGATTACTTACGTTCGTTTTTCTTCCGTACCGATTATCGGCTAATGGATAAATATGTATTGGCTTTAAGCTATCGACGCGATGGTTCTACTAAATTTTCAACAGCCGATGGTGGTAATATATGGGGCGATTTTGCTGCTGTTTCGGCTGGATGGCTATTGTCCGAAGAAGATTTTTTTGCCGACTGGCGAAAAACAATGAATCAATTGAAAATTAAGGGTAGTTTTGGTCAAACGGGTAATAATGCCATAAACCAAAATGCTGCCATGAATGTGTTTGGTAATAACTCCAGATATGGTATTGATTCGGAAATTGCTGGTGGAACAAACGTAATCAATATTGGAAACAGCTCGATAACTTGGGAAACAACCAATAATATTGATTTTGGTATTGATTATGGATTTTTAAATAGCCGCATTTCGGGTTCGATAGAAGGATATTACAAAAAAGTAACCGATATGCTGTTAAAAGCCGAACTGCCTAACTCAACTGGTATAGCTGGTAATTCAATTTGGATGAATATCGGAGATTTGGCTAACTATGGTATTGACTTTTCTATTTCGAGCAAAAACATTGATAAAAAGGTTTTTTCTTGGAGTACCGATTTTAACATTTCATTGAACCAAAATAAAATTTTGAGTTTAACTCCTGGCTTGGATGCTGGAGGAAAAGGTGTTTCGTATCGTACTGGTACGCAAAACGTTACCGGACATCGCTTAGGTACATTTTTGATGGCCGATTATGCTGGTATCGACCCTGACAAAGGGGTAGAAATGATTTGGGAAGTTGATCAGGCTAAATATAATGCTACGGGAGAAACTGTAAAAACAGGACGTAAAATTCCTGCAACACAGGAAAACGTACAAGTGAATCGTTATTTGTTTAGCGATAAAACAATAATTCCAACTTTTTTTGGCGGTTTTAATAATAGCTTTAAGTATAAAGGTTTCGACCTAAATGTATTTTTTACATTTTCAGGAGGAAATTATATTTACGACTACAACATCAAACGAACTTCGTATGTACACAATGGACAAACTGTATTACAGGCAGATATGATTGGAAAAACATGGGAGCCGGGCAAGACTGATGCTACCTACCCAAAACCATCCTGGGAAAGCAGCTATGCCGGTGCTGCATGGCTTGCTACAGCCGACGACCCAAATTTTGAGGAAGGAAACAAAAAAGGTTGGTGGGATCCGAATCCTGCATCAAAAGGAAACTACAATTTGGAACAATACAATCACTCAAAATTTATGTACAAAGGCGATTTTATTCGTTTGAAAAACTTGTCATTAGGTTATTCGGTTCCAAAATCGGTTAGTTCGAAATTAGCTTTACAACAATTGAGATTATCGGTGCAGGCATCTAATTTACTTACCTTTACTGCCTATCCGGGTTACGACCCTGAAGGAGCAACGTGGGTAGATGCTACCGGCATTCCGAACACACGTACCATAAGTTTTGGTTTATCTGCTAAATTTTAATATTTAATACATTTATAAGTCATGAAAAATATAAAGTATATTCTATTTGTATTGCTCGCATTTACGTTTAATGCTTGCAATAATGATGCATTTTTTGAATTGCAACGTCCACCACAGTTTCCCTGGAATACAGTTTCGGAGTTGGAATTTGCTGCTGTTTCGCCCTACAATGCATTCTTTTACGGTGGTTGGGGTGCGCCACAATCCAATCAATTATTGAATCAGGTGATCCAATCAGATTATTTCCGTTTTTTGGGCAATGTAGAAGGGTATGCTACCGAGCAAATTTATAAACGTAAATATACTGATCGTATTGCCGATGTTGAGGTTTTATACACTAAAATGTATAACGTAATAGGATTAGCTAATAATGGGTTGGAGTTTTATCGAAAATCTGACAATAATCCATTCCCGTTTGCTTCGGCAGCCGATAAAACAAATAACATCAATCGTATTAAAGGCGAATTGCTTTTTATGCGTGCTTATGCGTATTATCAGTTAGCCATTAATTTTTGTCCAGCCTACGGATATGGTACAAATAACGATACAAGAATTCTTGTAAAACGCGACCAAGCATCTTTCTCGAGCGAATATGCGTTGAACAATGCACCGGCAACTACGGGTGAAATTTACGACATGATAGTGGCCGATTTGAAGGAAGCCAAAACCCTTTTGCCCACTGATTGGGCTGATGGAATGCATGTTTCGTACAAGAACAGAGCAAGAGCCAATAAATGGGCTGCATCGGCTTTTTTAGCACAGGTTTATTTTACAATGAAAAAATTTACAGGTACCGAAAGTGCATTAACAGAATTGGATGATGTAATTGCCAATGGAGGTTATTCGCTTGTTGATGACCCATTTACAAACTTTAATAATAACAGCACCAGCATTTCGAAATCGGAAAATTCGGAAGTCATTATGTGGCAATTTTTTGCTGACAGTAAAATGTTTACTACCATTCACAACTCCATTCGCCTTACGCACTTTAATAAATCGGCACGCGATGCCAAAAATGGTGGGAACGGAAATACGAGTTCGGGAACAAGTCCGAAATGGAGCAACTTCCATTCGTGGTTACAATTGACATTGGCTAAGAATTCGTTGGTAGAAATGGGCTGGATGAATGCCGATGGAACTGAACCTACAACAGCATTGTACGATAAACGCTATTCGAACCTTGGTACAGGAGTTGCACCAGCCGTAGTGAATCAGAGAGGATTATTTTATCGTTACGAAGGAGCTTTTAAAGATACAACCGAATATCGGATTGCAATTGGCGGGGCTAAGCAACTTGGACGTAGAACAAGAGCTTCGGATGATGGAAAGTATATAATAAACAATAAACATGCAGCCTTAATTGGAACTGCTGAACCAGTTGTTTTGGTAAATAAATACTACAGAACAGTGGATGGGAAACTCCAAAACATTCCGCTAATACGCTTAGCCGAATTGTATTTAACCCGCGCCATGATAAAAAAACAAGCCGGAATTGCCGGTTGGGCTGCCGATTATAATGAGGTTGCAAAACGCGCATGGAATAGCACCTTAGCAGGAACTCCATACCTTAATAAAACAGATGCACAGATTGATGAACGCAGCATTTTGGTAGAGCGATGGAAAGAATTAGCCGGCGAAGATAGCTGGTATATACCATTTTGCCAAGCTGCTGGATTGACTATTGGGCAAGGTGATAGAACTTCCACTGATGCTACTGAAAATATTTCAGCACCTTACGCAAACTCATATTGGAGCAATTGTATTCCACTATCTGAACTCGATTTTCAGAAGAAATAAAAAAATATCTGCCCCTAACCCCTAAAGGGGAAATAGAGAACCCTAACCCCTAAAGAAGAATTAAGTTAGTATCGTTTGATTTTAAATTTTCATTTAATTGAAATTTTAAAGATAATCAACGGTAATTTAGTTCCCCTTTAGGGGTTAGCCTTCAAGCTAAGAGTTTAAAAGGCTGAAAGCATGACATATTTTAGCCCTGGGCAAAGCCCAGGGTTGAAATGTAGAAGTTGATTTTTCGCCCTGAAAGGGCAGCATAAAGCAAACAGACGCATTATATTTATATTCTGCCCTTTCAGGGCGCAACTTGTTTTTTTCTATTTAACCCAAGGCGTTGTCCTTACAGGACGTTGCCATTGCGTTAGGATATTATGGGCTTTCAGCCCGAAGACTATGCATTTACAAAATATAAATTTTTTAGCTTGACGGCTATGCCCCTTTAGGGGTTAGGGGCTTAAATTTGAACAAATATGACATCACGAAATATCTATTTACTCACATTCTCTTTATTATTTTCCATTTCTGCTTTTGCAGCCGAACTTCCTATCGATAAAGATATGCCTGCCATTTCCATCAACGATACTTCGCAACTTGGCATATTAAATTCTCGTATGGGCAGCCGGTTTTCGCTCAACTTTTTTAGTGGCAAAAGGGGCATTCATACGGGTGCTTTGGGTTTCGATTCGGATGAATATTCGGAGTTATTGGTTGGTGTAGAGCAAGATGGGAAATTAGAGATTTTTCGATTGGCCAATCCGCTGATTAAATCCACTTACTTCCAAAATCAAACCATGCAACTTGCCATGACGGGTATGCAGTTGAAAGGAACATCGAGCAAAGGATTGGAAGTGTCGGTTACGGTGGTTTCGCCTTTTACGCCCGCCAAAACTTTATCAGAAACGGACGCTATCAAATTGCAGGTTTCACCGATTTTTTATCTTTTGGTGCAAGTGAAAAACCCGACTGAAATGGCTGTTAATGCCAAATTACTGGTTGGATTAAAGAAATTGCCATACAATCCCACTATGGAATATGCCGTATGGGGATATGGTTATGGACGCATTGCCAACGAAATTTATTACAAAGACCAAACGGCGGGAAATGCGCTTATTGCATTGGAAAGTTTGAACGTAAAAACTATGGGGTTTGAAAAAGAAGCTTTCAATGGTTTATCCTATGATTTGAACATTGCCCCCAAGGCAGTTGAAAATGTAAATTACAGCTATTCTACTTATTATGACGGTCGGGTACAGCACGACAATCGTATTAACAGCGATTTAAAATATTATTACACCTCGCTTTTTAAAGATATTGACGATGTAAAAACCTTTGCAAAAAGCAATTTTGATAAAAATATGAATGCATCGGCGCAGTTCGAAAATCTGCTGCTACGTTCCAAATTGTCGGGTATGGATAAATGGATGATGGCGCTGACTTTTCATGCCGATTTGGCAAATACTTTTTTGTTGATTGACGAAAAGAAAAATCCCTATTTTTATTTGCTCGAAGGTAGATTTAAGCACCAAAGCACGGTGGATGTGGCACACGAAACTGAGGTGGTGGCGTTGTTTAATCCTTGGCGATTGAAATTGCAACTGCAGCAATGGACCAAATATTTGGCAACAGAACGTGTGAAACGCGAGCCGGAACGTGGCCGAAAAGCATTTTATCAGGGCTATAGCGCGGCAGAATATGGTGCTTACCTGATGCACGATGTGGGTGATTATCCGTATATTAGCGAATCGTCCGATTACGATTTTGGACCGTATATGGCTGCTGAGGAAAATACCAATTATGCGATGTTGCTGTATTGGTACTGGAAAATTTCGGGCGACGATGAGTTTGTGAAGCAGAAATTGGGTTTTGTGGAATTGTTGCTTCATTCGCTTGTCAACCGTGATATTGATGGCAATGGCATTGTGGATCATGCACAAGGTTGGACCAGTTTCGATTCCAGTAAATCGCTCCGCATTTATACTGAAAACACCTACGTTGGGGTAAAGCAAATTGCAGCTTATACCATGTCAGCCGAAATGTTTCGCGCACTTATTACCACTGGCGACCATGAAATTGGTGAATTGGTGAAAATGAGCGATGGCGAAGGTCAGGGATTCAAAAATATCCTCGATGTGCCCAACGAAGCCTTGCGTTTGCGTCAGGCTAATTTTTACGAAAATGAAGCAAAAAAGATTTTGGCTACACTCAAAAAAGCTCAAAAACAATATGGGTACATCCCTGTTTCGTTAGATAAAAAATACGCCGATGGCAATCAACTATCAGTTGTATTAGGCGATGCATTGATGTATCCCGGATTTAACAATATGCAATCGCCCATAATTGCCGAAACCGCTAAATTGCTCAAAAACACATACGAAAAAGCCTATCCGCTATCCACAAAATCGTATGGCATTACGCTTACAACGGGCGAAACACCCACTTGGTACAGCAAAATTATGGTTTCGGATATCGTGGCAAAGCGCTGGTTTGGGTCGAAAAACAATTCGGTACGCTTTGTGTATCAGCACAATGTAAATTCGCCATTCACCTACAACGATGGACAAATAAACGAAACCCAATCGTGGATTGGCTATTTCTATCCGCGTGGAGTGGTAACGTTGGGGTATTTTATGAATGAAGCAGGTTTTAGGACGGATAAGAAAGAGGAGTTTTTGAGACCCCTAACCCCTAAAGGGGAATAAGACCAAGTATATGAAAGGCAGTCGTTTAATATGAAAAAACTACTTCGTACATTTCTCAGAACTCCCCTTCGGGGGGCAGGATGGCTTTTATTTTTTTCTCTCTCCCTCTTTTCCCAATCCTACGGCGGCCGTGGTTGGGTATTGGATTCCACACTGCTCGATGCTCGTTTTCCGGCAATAGCAGAATGGGCAAAAGCGGGTGTGGAAGGCGGTATTCCCGATTCGTTGGAAACGAAAATAGCAATGAAAATTACGCCCAAAGCTAACTTGCAAAAAGCCATAAATAAAGTAGCCAAAAAAGGTGGCGTGCTGTTGCTCTTGCCAGGCGAGTACACAATAAATGAGCCAATTAACCTTCACTCAGGGGTTATTCTCCGGGGCATTTCTAAGGAATCGGTGATTTTGAGTATTAAAATGCATGGCTATTTTTGGCGAACTGTGGGTCAAACACGTAAAGGTGCTGTTTTGATGCACGGAATTGAAAATGCCGGAGTGGAAAATATAACCCTGAAATATGCCGCGGCTGATTTTGAGCCGAATGACAGAAATAGCAATGATGCTTCATGGTGTATCGATGTTTTTCACAAGCCCGAAAAACGCGATACTACGCTTTTTGTTGAGAGTATTTGGATACATCAATCCCGAAACTGTTATGTGCAAAATTGCAATATTCTGTGGAGTGGCAGCGACCCTATTCGTATTACTTTGTCCGACCATATTACCTGTCGGCGAAATTATATCGACCGCTGTTACAATAAAAACGATGGTGGCATGGGCTATTACAACATTTCCAATTCCCGATATGTGCTTATTTGCAACGAGAAAATTAGAAGAATAAGGCATTTGGCTATTCAGAATTTTAGCAAATATAATGTGATTATTGATAATGATTTGGAAGTGGATATTAATTTTCACGATGGCGATGCTGGGTTCAATTTGGTTCAGGGCAACCGTAGCAAAATACCAACTTGGCATAGTTGGGAGCCAATTTCTGTAGGTGTTCCAAAGCAACATTTGCCGCCAGGAGATGGTAATATCTTATATAACAATCAGTTGGTAAATAAAGCTGGTGAGTTGGTTTATTCAAACAAAGGAGCTTTTTATCAAATGAATACAGATTGGAATAATGGAGTGGCGAAGGAAAAGCTTCAAAACGTAGACTAAACTTCAAAACATCGAAAAAACGTTCAAAACGTCGCAGACTTTTGAACGTTTCTTCAAATATTTAGCAAGAAACGTTTTAGTGTCTTCGACGACTAAAAGTTTTACTGTAAATTACAAACAAAAAAAATACATGAAAAACACAAATTCTATTTCTAAAATTCTACCCGTACTTTTCGGTTTCTTTATCATGGGTTTTTGCGATGTGGTGGGTATTACATCCAGTCATGTGAAAGCCGATTTTGGGTTGAGCGACACGATGTCCAATATGATTCCGGTGGCATTGTTCTCCATGTTCCTCTTTTTCTCAGTGCCTACAGGCATGTTGATGAATAGAATTGGTCGCAAAAAGACGGTGCTTCTAAGTAATATTATCACTATTGTGGCGATGTTAATTCCGCTTATTGCCTACACTTTCAACATGACTTTGATAGCTTTTGCATTGCTGGGTATCGCCAATACAATACTTCAGGTTTCTATCAATCCACTGCTAACCAACGTAGTGCAGGGCGACAAATTGGCTTCGAGTCTTACGGCTGGACAGTTTGTAAAAGCTATTTCGTCATTTTCAGGTCCTTTTATTGCCGCTTTTGCAGCTTCCACTTTGGGCAACTGGCAATATATGTTTCCTATTTATGCTTTGATAAGTGTACTTTCCACGGTTTGGTTGATGTTCACACCTATCGAAGAAAATCAGCCAAAATCCAATGTTAGTTCCTTTGGGAGCGTTTTTGCAATTCTGAAAGACAAAACCATTTTATTGTTATTTCTGGGAATTGTTTTCGTGGTAGGCGTGGATGTGGGCGTCAACACGGCGGCCCCCAAATTATTGATGGAACGTTGCGGTTTGAGCATGCTAGATGCCGGATATGGCACAAGTATGTATTTTGCTTTTCGTACAGCCGGTGCATTTTTGGGAGCTATATTATTGGTAAAATTCTCAGCCATTAAATTTTTTAGAATAAGCATTATAATAGCTTTGGCTGCATTATTGGCACTTCTTTTTGTACAAAATCAATATGCTATTTTCGCCATTTTTGCCATAGTAGGTATTTCTATTGCCAATGTGTTTTCAATAATTTTTGCCATGGCAATACAGTTGCGTCCCGATAAAGTGAATGAAATTTCGGGATTGATGGTTACAGCCATTTTCGGTGGTGCAATTATTCCGTTTGCTATGGGTGTGAGCTCCGATGCCATTGGTAGTCAGGTTGGTTCGGTATTGGTGATTTTGGTATGTGCATTGTATTTGGTTTTTTGTGCATTTAATGTTCAAACAACCGAAAAAGGGAGGGTCGAAAAATGAGGTTTAACGGCAGAGTATTTATAACAATTGGATTTATATTGACTGTATTTCCGATTTTTGCGCTGAAAAAAGTGACCAAAGCAAAACCTACAACCGTTATTACACTAACCAATTTTAATTCGCAGTTATCCATTGATTTACAAGGTGGTGCAATCGTTGATTTTCATTTAAAATCGAATAAAATCAACCCGTTTACCTGGAAAGTAACTACAGCTCAAATGCCTGCCAACAACAAAAATGGTGCGGTTTTTCAAGGACATTTTCTCAGTTTGGGTCGCTGGGGAGCACCTACCGAAGGTGAAATGAAAGCTGGAGTGCCACACAACGGACAAGCTGGGCGCGACTTGTGGAAACTTGAAAAGACAGAATTAGGCAAGCCCATAAAAATGACTGCCAATCCACCCCTCGATGGTATTACAGTAGAACGCACTATTCAGCTAGATACCAAAAGTTCCGCTTATAAAGTGACTGAAAAAGTAAAGAATGTAACCAGTGTTGGTCGATTGTTCAATATGGTGCAACATGCCACCATTGGCGCACCGTTTCTTGATTCTACTACGTTGATTGACAGCAATGCAAAGCAGGGATTTTTACAAACAATGTGTTATCCCAATCCTTCGGCTTATGAATTTATTTTTCCAAATGCATACACCGACAGCACCAAAGCATCATTGGATTTACGTACTTCGAGCAATAAAAACAGTTATGTTTCCACCCATATTTTTGCGGATAGTATAGGCTGGATAGTGGCTGCCACTCCTCATAAAGGGTTATTGGTTGGATATGTATGGAAAACAAAAGATTATCCGTGGCTCAACCTTTGGCAGCAATGGGTGGACGGCAAATTGTGGGCAAAAGGCTTGGAATTTGGCACTACCGGCGTGGGTAAATCCTACCAGGAATTGTTGGCGGTGGATACTCGTTTTCATGGTCGCAGCTCGTTCTTCTTTTTGGACGCAACAGAAGTGGTTGAAAAATCCTATATTGGTTTCGAAATGGAAATACCCGCTGATTTTAAAGGAGTTGGAGGTTTGATGTTAGAGAATGGAAATGTGAAATTGATTGAAGAATCAACGAATAAAGAGTTTCGTATTCCTACAGAATTATCATTGAAATAAACTGATTTTTAGCGAATTGTAAATTTTCCTTTGAGCCGAATATCCTCTGAACTAGCACCAATCAGGATTTCAAATTTTCCGGGTTCTACTTCCCAATGCATGTTTTTATCCAACAATTCAAAATCGGATTTATGAAGTGTAAAATGCACCGTTTTTGTTTCGCCAGCATTTAAAGAAACACGTTCAAAACCTCTTAATTGCGTTTCGTAAACAGTAATGCTACTTACCAAATCCTTGAAATAAAGTTGAACTATCTCATCACCTTTACAATTTCCAGTATTGGCAATTTCTACCGCTACATGCAGTGTGCCATTTTTATTTAAATCAACACTATCAATTTTCAAATTTGAGTACTTGAAAGTGGTATAACTCAGTCCGTAGCCAAAAGGATACAATGCTCCCACCGCCATAGTATTGCCAAATCCATTGGGGTCATTACTAGACGATTGTCCTGCATGAGAGGCTGGTTTGTACGGAAAATTTAATTCTATTTGTCCCAATGATTTTGGGAATGTTACCGACAACTTGCCTCCTGGATTATTGACACCAAAAAGTGTTTCAGCAATAGCTGTGCCGCCCACCGCATTGGGAAACCAAGCTTCAAGAATAGACGGTATGTATTTATTTTCCCAGTTAATTGTTAGCGGTCGTCCATTGATTAATACAAGCACAACAGGTTTTCCGGTTTTATAAAGTGCTTGTAGGAGTTGCAGTTGGCGACCGGGCAATGCCAGCGAAGTTCGTGATTTACTTTCACCGCAACGCATTTCATCTTCGCCCAATACGGCGATAATAACATCCGATAATTTTGCTTTTTCTACTGCTTCGGCAATGGTTTGTTCTTCTAATACAGTAAGTTCTGTGGGAATTAGTTCACTTTCGGGATAACCCTCGTCCACCACTTCGCAGCCTTTTGAATAATCAACTTTTGCTTGCGCGCTCACAAAATTTTGGATGCCTTCCAGTACATTTATCACCTCAATTTTTTGTGGTCCATAACGGCTCGTGTAAGGAGTTTTATCTGCTGCTAAAGGACCAGCGACCAATATATTTTTGGTATTTCCCAAATTTAAAGGCAAAAGTTGATTGGCATTTTTTAATAAAACAATAGACTCCCTTGCCATTTGCAACATAAAATCCTTGGTGTCGGGCGAACTGACTATTTTATCAGCTACCTGAATATCATTCACATAAGGCGAGTCGAAAAGTCCCAACTGAAATTTTACGCGCAGCACGTCAGTCACATTTTTGTCCAACATTTGCATGGATAATTTTCCTTCGTTTACCAACTCACGCAGCGGTAGAATGTAATCCGAAGGAGGTGTGAAATTGGTGCGAACATTTAGTCCGGCCTCTGCCACTTGGCGTACAGCATCTTTATAATCGGGTGCTACATGGTGCTTTTTAGAAACAAATTCTACTGCTTCACTATCCGAAACTACAAAACCTTTAAATCCATATTGATTCCTAAGCAATTCTGTCAGAAAA
>MNZK01000090.1 GCA_001873635.1 Porphyromonadaceae bacterium CG2_30_38_12
TAATCGAAGTATGCCAATTGAATGGGTACATGTGCATTGAGGGCAATGTAATAAAATCCCATTTTCCATTTGCTTACTAAGCTGCGCGTGCCTTCGGGCGTAATGGCTAAATGAAATTTTTCGTGTTTGTTAAATTCGGATACCATTTGGATAGTAATAGAAGTTCGTTTTGTCCTATCTACTGGAACGCCACCCATAGCACGAAAGACATAACCTAACGGGAATATAAACCATGATTTTTTAATAATAAAGTTTGATTTACGATGCAACGACCAATAAAACAATTTACCTAACGGAAAATCCCAATTGCTGGTGTGCGGTGCCACACAAATGACACTTTTAGCTGGTTCATCAATCCCTACATTTGTTGTCCAACCTAAAAGCCAAAGTAAAAATTTACTTATTTTTTGCATATTAACTTTAATTTAAATTGATTTGCCTGCAAAGGTAAACTCTTTTTGTTAGAGTTTGTTCCATAGTTTTTAATTATCAACATTTATTCGGCAAATTTGATTATTTTTGCAAGCCGAATTTAAAAAATCGTATGAAATTCACTGACAGTATTAATATTAAAAACATTCAACAACCAATTGATTCAGAGCTTTTGAAATTACAAGAGTTTTTTGCAGTGGCATTAAAAACTGACAATCCTTTGTTGGAGGACATCAATGATTTTATTGTTAGCGAATGTACCCAAAAAGTTCACCCTATTTTAACAATTTTATCTGCTGGCTTGTGTGGTTCCATATCTGAAAACACGTATTATGCAGCCATATCCATGGAATTGTTGCAAACGGCGCGCGAAATTCACAGCGACGTAACCAACCAAACCAACTCGATTACGAAAAGCAACGGTAGTGCCAATAAAGTTTCAGTGCTTTCGGGCGATTATTTGTTGGCTGGTTCGCTTATCAGTGGTGCAAAAACTAACGAGATAACCATTTTGAAAGCCATATCAGAAGTAGGTATGCAGTTATCCGATGGCGAGCTGCTTGAAATAAAATTGCAAGACTACAACAAAATTAGTTTAGAAGAATACCTCATAATGGCAAACAAAAAAACAGCCATGTTATTTGCTGCAAGTGCTTTAGTTGGCGGGCTTTCTACACAGGCTAACGAAGAGCAATTAAATCACTTATCTCGTTTTGGAGAGTTTGCAGGAATGTATTATCATATACTCCATGATGTTGATTTTTTCGATTCAAAATCCGTTTCTTCATCGGTGTCACAAATCGAACTTATGGAAATTTACAAAGCTAAGGCTCAAAATGAACTCACATTTTTTGAAGCTACTAAATACCAAAAAGCGCTTTCACATTTTTTGCAATTTTCCAAAATAGTTTACACAAATGTCAGCACTGCAACTACATAGTTCAAAAATACTCGACATTTTTTCTGCCGAAACACATTCTGAAATGTCGTTGCCCATATTGGGATCGGTGAGTGCGGGGTTTCCTTCGCCGGCAACCGATTTTATCGACTTATCCATCGACTTGAATCGACACTTGGTAAAACATCCTTCGGCTACATACTATGCTCGTGTGAAAGGCGAATCTATGCGCGATGCCGGCATCAACGACGGCGATTTGCTTATTGTGGACAAAAGCCTTGAGCCCGTAGATGGCAAAATAGCTATCTGCTACGTAGATGGTGAATTTACTTTGAAGCGTATTCGGATTGACTCGCAAGGCGTGTGGCTTGTTCCTGCCAATGAGCGTTTTAAGCCCATTCGTGTGTCGGCGGACAATACCCTTGTCATTTGGGGCATTGTTACTTTTGTTGTGAAATCAGTATAATTTCCCCTACTTTGCTCGCTTTTGTGATTTGCACTAATTTTTATGCTTTGTGCGAACGGGGCTTTAATCCTGACCTGAACGGAAAACCAGTGGTTGTACTTTCAAACAATGAATGGTGCGTTATTGCTCGTAGCAACGAGCCAAAGCACTTTTCGCTCCAGACACTATAGCGACAAAAAAAGCCACCTGAAAAAATATCAGATGGCTTTTTTTTTATATATTATATGTCTGTGAACTACTTTTTGAATCCATACACAGCCAAGTCGCCCAATTCTTCTTCTATGCGAAGTAATTGATTGTATTTAGCCATACGGTCGGAGCGGCTCAACGAGCCTGTTTTAATCTGACCTGAGTTGGTAGCTACGGCAATGTCGGCAATGGTAGCATCTTCGGTTTCGCCTGAGCGGTGTGAAGTTACCGAGGTGTAACCAGCGCGGTGAGCCATTTCGATAGCGTCCAATGTTTCGGAAAGTGAACCAATTTGGTTTACTTTGATAAGGATAGAATTGGCGCATCCCAATTCAATACCTTTTTTGAGGTATTCTACATTCGTTACAAACAAATCGTCGCCAACGAGTTGAATTTTATCACCCAGTTTCTCGGTCAATAATTTCCAACCATCCCAGTCGCCTTCAGCCATCCCATCTTCGATAGAGTCGATAGGATATTTAGCTGCTAATTCGGCTAAATAGTCCACTTGCTGTGCAGATGTTCTTTTGGCACCAGTAGCACCTTCAAATTTAGCATAGTTGTAAACGCCATTTTCGTAAAATTCTGAGGCAGCACAATCCAATCCAATCATTACATCTTTGCCAGCTTTGTAACCAGCTTTTTCAATAGCGTTGATGATCGATTCCAAAGCATCTTCGGTACCTTTGAGGGTGGGAGCGAAGCCGCCTTCGTCGCCTACGGCAGTGCTAAGGTTGCGGTCGTGTAATACTTTTTTTAGTGAGTGGAAAACTTCGGCACCCATGCGCAAGCCTTCGCGAAATGAAACTGCACCAACGGGACGAATCATAAATTCCTGAAATGCGATAGGAGCATCGGAGTGCGAACCACCGTTGATAATGTTCATCATTGGTACAGGTAATGTAAATGCATTTGTACCACCAATGTATCGGTATAGTGGCAAACCAAGATATTCGGCTGCTGCCTTGGCTACGGCAAGCGAAACACCTAAGATGGCATTTGCGCCTAAGTTCGATTTCGTTTTTGTACCATCCAAAGCAATCATTTGATGGTCGATGGCACGTTGTGCTAAGGCATTGGAACCTACCAGCGCAGGCGCTAACACATTATTTACATTAGCTACTGCTTTCAACACACCTTTGCCAAGGTAGCGACTTTTGTCACCATCGCGTAGCTCAATAGCTTCGTTTTCGCCTGTGGAAGCTCCCGAGGGAACCGATGCACGACCTACTACACCCGATTCTAACAACACATCCACTTCTACCGTTGGATTTCCACGCGAGTCAAGAACCTCACGTGCTACAATTTTCTCAATTTTACTCATTTTTGTTTTATAATTAATATATGAATTGTTTTGTGTTCAATTTATACTAAATTTGGTGGCGTAAAATTACTACAATTTTTGTTTCTAACCGAATAATTTCATATTAAAAATATATTTTTTTTTGCAGCTTGTTTCGTTTTTGGGGCTAAGTGCGTATCTTTGCAACAAAACAGAAGCATGAATACCGTTGAAAAACTTTTCGAACAATATACCGGCGAACGCTTAGAAAACATCACCGAGCTATCTGCCTCTGGCTCTAATAGGCGCTATTTCAGATTGTTGAGCAAAACACGGTCACTCATTGGCGTGGTGGGAACTTCGGTAGAAGAAAATCATGCCTTTGTGGCTATGGCAAAACATTTTAAACAGAAAGGCTTGCCAGTTCCCGCTTTTTATTGTCAATCAGCCGACGGTTTGGTTTATTTGCAGCAAGATATGGGCGATACGCTCTTGTTTGATGCCATTGCCGAAGGGCGAAAAACGGGTGTCTTTTGCGATACAGAAAAAGAGTTGTTGCGAAAAACCATGCTGCTCCTACCACAGATGCAACTCAAAGGTGCCGAGGGTTTTGATTTTGCGGTATGTTATCCGCAACCCGAGTTCAACGAACGTTCCATTTTGTGGGATTTGAATTACTTTAAGTATTGCTTTTTAAAGTCCACAGGTATCGATTTTCAGGAAAATCGCTTAGAGGATGATTTTCAGCAATTAGCAGCCATGTTGTTGCAAGTGCCCTCGACATACTTTATGTATCGTGATTTTCAAAGTCGCAATGTGATGATACATAATAATAATCCTTATTTTATCGACTTTCAGGGTGGTCGCCGTGGACCACTTTATTACGATGTGGCGTCGTTTGTGTGGCAGGCAAAAGCTAATTATAGCAACGAACTGCGTGAGGAATTGATAGCCGTTTATTTGGATTCGCTTAGCAAATTAATCCCCGTCAATGAATCTCAATTTCGGTTGCAACTTCAGCATTTCGTATTGTTTCGTACCCTACAAGTGCTTGGAGCTTATGGTTTTAGGGGTTATTTTGAGAAAAAACCTCATTTTCTTCAAAGTATTCCATTTGCCATCGACAATCTGCGTATTTTATTGATCACTCTTGGTGTCGAATATCCTTATTTGCGGCAGATTTTAACTGAAATGACTGAGCTGAAACAGTTTAGAGAAGTAGAAGTGCGTAAGCCCTTGGTGGTTAAAGTGTATAGTTTTTCGTACAAAAAAGGTATTCCAAACGACAATTCGGGCAATGGGGGAGGCTTTGTGTTTGACTGCCGGGCAGTGAATAACCCTGGGAAATACGAACGCTATGCAAGCCTCACTGGATTAGACGAAACGGTGATACGCTTTTTGGAAGATGATGGCGAAATACTAAGCTTGCTTGCTCATGCTTATGGTCTGGTAGATGCATCGGTGAAACGATACAAAGATCGTGGATTTACCAGTCTCATGGTGTCGTGTGGGTGCACGGGCGGACGCCATCGTTCCGTTTATGCGGCTCAAAAGTTAGCAGAGCACATTCACAATCGCTTCGATGTGGAAGTGCAACTTATTCACCGCGAACAAAATATAGAAAAATTTTACAAACCAACAACTTTATAAATTGGACTAAAAACACTTTCGAGCAAAAGATTTTTTATATCTTTGCAAATTTATTCTCCACATAATTAATATTAAATTTCAAAATAGTATGCTTACCGAAACTGTATATTCTCCTCAATCCATGCCCAATGGCATCTTGTCGTACCTGAAAGAAATTGCCAACGATTTTGTAAAAGGTCACAATTTGGGACGTCAACTTTTCGATCGCGACCTCAAAGCTCAATATAGGCAGTCATTCTTGGGCATTTTTTGGGCTTTTGCTCCTGCTTTTGTAACGGCTTTGCTGTGGATATTTTTGAATAATTCCAAAGTAATTAAAGTTGAAGTTACTGGTATGTCGTTTGCCCTGTTTACAACAACCGGAACGCTGATGTGGCAAATCATAACGCAAAGTCTAAACACAACTATGAGTTGCGTGAATAGCGGCAAATCGCTGCTCACGAAGCTCAACTTTCCGCGCGAATCCTTGTTGATACATGCTTTTTACACTATTTTGTTCAATATCGTTATTTTATTGGCTGTAACCTCGCTGATGGCACTATTCATGGGTTGGAAGCCTACTTGGTCATTAATATTTTTTCCCTTGGTTATGTTCGACCTGATGATTGTGGGTATCGCTCTCGGATTGCTTTTTCATTCCATTTTTAGCATGATAGCCGATTTTTCGAAAATAGTAACCATGGCACTCCCTTTTTTGATGTATGTGTCGGCAGTCGTTTTCCCCAAACCAACCGACGGAGGTTTTGCAAGCATCATTTTCAATCTGAATCCTTTTACACACTTGGTTGTTTTTTCGCGCAATATCTTTACCGGAATGCCTATGGAAAACGTCACTGCATTTATTATTATCAGCATAGTTTCCTTTGTATTACTGCTTGTTGGTTTGGTGATGTATCGCATCACAATGCCCATAATTATCGAACGCATGGGTTCGTAACATTAAGAATTGAGATGGCTGGTGATTTATTAATTTGGCAATTAGTTATTTTAAGCTAATTTTGCAGCCACAAAATTGGACAATGACAAAAAAGGAGCGTTATTCTCACATTCTTGAATGGTTTAAAGCGAATAAGCCCATAGCCGAAACGGAGCTCCATCACAGTAATTCCTTTGAATTACTTGTGGCGGTTATTTTGTCGGCGCAGTGCACGGATAAGCGCGTGAATATGATTACGCCCCGTTTGTTTAACGATTTTCCTACGGCTGAGGTGATGGCTGCAAGCTCGCACGATATCGTGTTTGAGTATATAAAAACTATTTCGTATCCCAACAACAAAGCTAAGCATTTGGTGGGCATGGCTCAGAAGTTAGTGTGTGATTTTGGTGGCATGGTGCCCGCCGACATCGAACAGCTCCAAACGCTACCCGGCGTAGGACGCAAAACAGCCAATGTGATTGCTTCTGTTGTGTTCAATAAGCCTGCAATGGCTGTTGATACACATGTGTTTAGAGTGTCCGATCGTTTGGGGCTCACTACAGATTCAAAAAATCCATTGCAAACTGAGCGTGAATTAGTCAAAAACATTCCCGAAAGTCTAATTCCTATAGCACATCACTGGCTCATTTTGCACGGACGCTATGTTTGCACGGCGCGTAAACCTGCTTGTGCAAGTTGCGAATTATCGGCATGGTGTAGGTATTATTCAACTCATTTTCAAACGCATTCATAAGTATATTTTTGATATGAATAAAGATTTTAATTTCAGATTGGTGGCACGTGTGATGGGTAGTTTGGCGCTTGTAGAAAGTATAATTTTGCTTTTAGTTAGTTTAGTACCACTCATTTACAAGGAAAATGATTCAAGTTATTTTCTGATTTCTTGTTTAATAAGTTTTACTTTTTCGGTGGTTGCTATATTTATTGGTCGCCAAGCCCCCACCTTTATTGGCAAGCGCGAAGGTTCAGTGATTGTAACTTTTACTTGGATTGTTTTTGCACTCATTGGTTTGCTTCCTTTCTGGCTGAGTGGTAGCATACCTTCATTTACTAATGCATTTTTCGAAACAATATCTGGATTTACAACCACGGGTGCTTCCATACTTAATAATATTGAATCGCTCTCGCATGGCATGTTATTTTGGCGCAGCCTAACGCACTGGATTGGAGGCATTGGTATTATCGTTATTTCGCTGGCGGTGTTGCCGCTTTTCAGCATCAGCGGTACGCAGCTATTTGCTGCCGAAACGTCGGGACCTACCAAAGATAAAATTCACCCAAAAATTAACGAAACAGCCAAACGATTGATGCTCATCTATGTGATTCTCACTTTTACCGAAACGCTTTTGCTTCGGTTTGGCGGTATGGGCTGGTTCGATAGTGTGTGTCATTCTTTTGCTACCATTGCCACAGGTGGTTTTTCAACCAAGCAAGCCAGTATCGCTTATTGGGATTCGCCTTACATACAGTATGTTATCACCATTTTTATGATACTTTCGGGGGTGAATTTTAGTTTGTATTATTTTGGATTTAAAACCAAATTAGAAAAAATTCGCGAAAACGAAGAGTTGCGTTACTACCTGCGTGTGTTATTCTTTTTTGCTATCATTGTGGCTTTTTCGCTCATCGATTTCAGCAAAACAATTAGTTGGTCTCACGTAGAACGGGCGTGGCGCGATGCATTTTTTACGGTATCATCGTTAATGACAACCACCGGATTTTGTACTGCCGATTATATGTTATGGAAACCGATGACCTGGATTATTTTGCTCGTGCTGATGTTCACCGGAGCATCGGCAGGCTCTACCAGCGGCGGTATTAAAATGATTCGTGTGGTAATTTCGGGTAAGGCTTGTTATTACGAGTTTAAGAGGCTTATTCATCCCAAAGCTGTCATCCCTGTGCGCTACAACGGTCATTTGGTGCAAGATGATGTTTTGACACGGGTGCTGGCATTTACCTTGCTCTATTTGGTTGTAGCCGGTTTTGGTATGCTCGTGTTGGCTATTTCTGGCATGGGCTTTTTAGAATCAGTTGGTGGAATGATCACTTGTTTGGGTGGCATTGGACCGGGACTTGGATTGGTAGGTCCTGCGGGTAATTTTGCTGCGATTCCAGAATTTAGTAAATGGTTTCTTTCGCTCATGATGTTGGCTGGTCGCTTGGAACTTTTTACGGTATTCTTATTATTTACACCTGCCTTTTGGAAAAAATAAAAGGGTGTACCCGGCGAAAATTATGATTTTTTTTGCATACGTATCCAGCTTAAAAAGAAATTTACTTCATAGTTTTCGAGCACACTGCTAAGCATTTGGTAACTTGTGCCGGGTTCGGCGTTTTCGATCAATGATTTGGCTTTCATACGCTTTTCACTGCTTATGAATTGGTCTATGCTTAATTTCCCCGTAGCAATATAACTACTTAAATGCGAACATATTGTAGATGTTGCTAATCCTCGCTCGGCAGCAATCTCGTCGATGCTTTTTCCTTTTTCGAAAAGCTCCATGGTAAGCTTGTTGGAGTCTCCTTTGGCTTTTTTAGGTGTTTTGCTTGCCGCCGATTGTGCCGCTGCATCTTTTTTCGACATTTCTTTTTCGTGCATACAGCTTTGCAAGTTGTGTTTTTGGCAGTAGTGGTTTATTTTTTCTAAAAATAATGACCCATATTTTTCAACTTTTGCATTTCCAAAGCCATTGATACGAAGTAATTCATGCTCATTTTGAGGCAAATAATCTGCCATTTCCAACAAGGAAGTGGTGCCAGCAACGACATAAACCGGCAAGTTGCGGGGTTCGCAAAGTTCGTTGCGTAGCTCCATGAGCTCATGGTAAAGTGTTGGATTGCGCGATTTTGCCGCCGTAGTAGTTTTTGTTTTGGAATAAGCATTTACACCAAAGTCAGGTAGCACAAAAGTGTTTTTTACTTCAAAATACTGCTCTACCGAAAAAGGATGGGTGACTCCTTTGAAAATATGCTTTTTTTGTGCCACATAACCAAATATTCCCCGCAAATGGTTGTTATACATGTTGGAATTTTCGCGGCTATCGGTGGTGGCGGGCGATTGTCGTACTGTTTCTTCTAAATTGGCAATGCGCTCGCCAAAAAATTGCATGGCGGCACGCAGACGTTCGGCTAAATAATCTTCGTTCACGGTGCTCAGTTCAAAGGCTCTGTTTAACTGATTTTGAAACTTATCCGCAACTTCCTGCATGGCTTGAAGTTGACTTAGGATGTTTTTTACAAAAACGGTTGTTTCGGCATTGAAAGAGCTCATCAGCTCTTCCACATCGCGCGCCAAACGCGACGCCAAGCCAATGGCTGTTCGGAAATCGAAAAGCTGTTTTAATGTGTAGGCTCTGAATTGTTGGCGCGATTCGGTGAGCAAAAACTCTAAAGCATCAATGGCAAGCTTGTTTTTTTCGTGTGCTACAATTTGCTGGTCGTTTTCGATGCTTGTGGGATTTATTTTGCTCCACAACACTAACCCTTTTAATGAACGGCATCGACTCAAAGCAACATAAACTTGTCCGGGTGCAAAGGCTTCGCCAGCATCAATTATCGCTTTGTCGAAAGTCAATCCCTGACTTTTATGGATAGTGATGGCATAAGCCAAGCGTAAAGGATATTGTGTGAAGGAGCCTAAGGTATCTTCTTCTATTTTTTTAGTTATTTCATTGGTGGCATAGCGTATGTTTTCCCATTTCATTTTACCAAGCACGATTACTTCGGTATCACCAGGGCATTTTATCCGTATTCCTTCCTCTCCAAATCCCTCAATGACCCCAATTTTGCCATTATAAAACCGACGTACGGTTTCGGTATCATTTTTTATGAACATTACTTTTGCGCCCACTTTGAGCACCAAGGTATGGTCGGTTGGATAGCTTTTTTCAGGAAATTCACCTTTAACTTCGGCTTCGAAAATCTTTGCCTTTTCGCTTAATTTCCATAATTCTTCCGTGTTGATTTTGTCTGCTTTGTAATTGTGTGTGGTTAACGTAATGTAGGTGTCGCCTTTGGGTGGCACAAAAAGCGGGTTGTAGCGACTGCTAAGCAAATTTAAACCTTCTTTGGTGAGGCAATTGTTGCGTACTTCGTTCAACACACGTATGAAATCTGCATTTGTTTGTCTGAAAATTTTGTCTAATTCGATGTAAACAGGCTGTTGTTGCTCGCCGACGACTAAACTGTGAAAGAAATAGGGGCTTTTGTAATAAGTTGACAGTAAGCGCCATTCGTCGTCTTTGGCAACAGGCGATAGTTGAAACATATCGCCAATAAATATCACTTGCACACCGCCAAAAGGTTCGTTGTACTTATAACGTACTTGGCGCATGATGGTATCCACGGCATCTAAAACATCGGCTCGCACCATGCTTATTTCGTCAATCACTAACAGTTCTAATTCCTGAATCACTTTGCGCTTGTTGCCCATCATGTGGGTTTTTTGTATCAATTCTTTTCGTCCATCCACCGTAGGTACAAAGGGCGAAAATGGTAATTGAAAAAATGAGTGCATGGTGGTTCCACCGGCATTGATGGCTGCTACACCCGTAGGCGCCACAATAGCCATTTGCTTTTTTGTTTTTTGCTGTAAGGTGCGCAAAAAAGTTGTTTTGCCTGTTCCGGCTTTGCCAGTAATAAAAATACTGCGGTTGGTGGAGAGTGCAAACTCGTAAGCCAATTGGTAGTAAGGCGATAAATCGTTCATTGGTGAAGCCATTGTTTGATAAATTAACTAAGTAGGATATGCGTTACAAGTGGTATCGGTATTTTTTAAGCCTAAACTGCAAATATACGAACATATTTTTAATTGGAGAGCAAATTTAGGAGTATTTAGTGTTGTTTTTAGCAATAAAATAATTGTATCTTTGCGTTTGAAAACATACAAACAAATTCACAAAAAAATGGGAAAACAACTTACAGTAGCCTTGGTTGCGCATGATAACAGGAAGGCTGACATGGTAGAGTGGGCGTTGCACAATGCCGAACTTTTGTCTAAACACAAATTAGTTTGCACGGGCACCACAGGAGGATTGATTTTGAAAGCATTGCGCGAAAAAAATATCGATGCCGATATTACTTGTATGAATTCGGGTCCTATGGGAGGCGATGCTGAAATTGCTGCTTTGGTGGTGCGTAATCAAATTAATTTAGCAATTTTTCTGATTGACGATTTGAATGCACAACCGCATGAAGCCGATATTCAAATGTTGCTACGTCAATGTCGGGTACATAATGTACCTATCGCCTGTAATCGATACAGTGCTGATTTGATGATTACCAGTACTTTATGGGATAAAGATGATTACGTGCCGTCGATGCCACGCTATGTGAAGTTTCAGCGTTGAAAAATTTCATTTATGTTTTTTTTTAGTGCTTGGAAGTTAATGAGCGAGCAGAGCCTTTCCACGAACATCCCAAACAGTATAGGATGTCTAAATTGAATCCATCGAGCGATTGCTCGGGATAAATGGGTATAATTTCTAATTTTTCATTTACGGTAACAACGACATGCTCGCCAATTTTATTTTTAACCATAAAACGTGAAATTTTACATTGTGGGCAGAGTTTTTTCTTCATGAGGCGTCGTCGTCAGCAACTACAGTTTCTACTACCACTTGGTCGTTATCAGCAATAATAGCTAAGTTTTGGGTGTCAATATCTTTCAGGCTGTTAATTTCGTGAATGCTATTATTTTCAAATCGAATAAGTCGTCCGGGAAATGATTTTATCCACGAAAGGTTGTGGGTAGCCATTATTACTGTTGTTCCACTTTTTGATATATTGTAAAGTAAATCAATGAGTTCGTTGCCTGTTTCAGGGTCGAGGTGTCCTGTGGGTTCGTCAGCCAGAATAATTTCGGGTGAATTAAGCAGAGCGCGTGCAATGACAATGCGTTGCTGCTCACCCCCCGAAAGTTGGTATGGCATTTTGAGGGTAGCATCTTTCATGCCCACTTGGCGAAGTACTTGCTCAATTTGTTCGTTCATGGCATCTTTATCTTCCCAGCCTGTGGCTTGTAACACAAATTCAAGATTTTTAAATACCGAGCGATCGGTGAGCAACTGAAAATCCTGAAAAACGATACCAATTTTTCGGCGCAAAAAAGGAATTTGGTTTAGCTTAATGCTGTGCAAATCGTTGTTGAGCACTTCTGCGATGCCATTTTGAATAAGCACTTCGCAGTAAAATGATTTGAGTAGCGAGCTTTTTCCACTGCCCACTTTGCCAAGTAAATAGATAAATTCTCCGGATTGAACTTCCAAGTTGACTTGTTTCAATACCAAATAATTCTGTTGATAAATATCAACATGCTTGTATTTTATCAAAATATTTTGCTGCATTTTTTTTGAATTTAAAATTTTTGTGTATGGTATTTTAACGTATAAAGCACGACTTATTTGTGCCGTTTTTTGAGCTCACGACCTAAATCGTCCAATGAATAGCCTTTGGAAGTAAGCAATACAATGAGATGATATAGCAAGTCGGATGCCTCGTATAAGAAACCTTCTTCAGTGCCGTTGGTGGCTTCAATAACTGTTTCTACAGCTTCTTCACCTACTTTTTGTGCCATTCTGTTTATACCTTTTTTGAACAAGGAAGTGGTGTATGATCCTTCGGGCATTTCAACAAATCGTTGTTGAATAAATCCTTGCAAATAATTTAGAAATGCAAAATCGCCAACATTTTTTTCATTCCAACAGGTGTCGTTGCCCGTGTGGCATACTGGTCCTACGGGATTTACTTTGATAAGCAAAGTATCTGAGTCGCAGTCGACAAGGATGTCCTGCAACATCAAAAAATTTCCACTTTCTTCGCCTTTAGTCCACAATCGTTGTTTGGAACGGCTGAAAAAAGTAACCTTTCCTGTTTCTTGTGTTTTTGCTAAAGCTTCTTTGTTCATATAGCCGAGCATGAGAACGCGTGATGTTAGCTTATCCTGAATGATAGCAGGTACTAAGCCAGCTGATTTTTCAAAATCAATATTTTTTTGAATATTCATAATAATTATAATTTATTTATTCGATTGTGTTTCATTTACTCTATCGTTGTTGGCATTGCAGTGGATTCCTCCAATGGAATTGCATCAGGGATTTCTATATTTACA
>MNZK01000039.1 GCA_001873635.1 Porphyromonadaceae bacterium CG2_30_38_12
CCAAACTTTTTTCAAAATTTTCGATATTCACCAGCGCATAATATGCCACCGAAATTACTCGCTCACCCAAATCGCGTTCAACCTCCCCATAAGCGCCCACCTGCTCTAAATAAATATCATCAATGCCGGTAAAGTCATGAACAACCCGCTTTGCAGCCTCTTGAACACTTTCGGTCATATTCACAAACCCGCCCATAAGCGACCATTCACCTTTCAATGGTTCAAACGGACGCTTGGCAATAAGCACATGAAGCTCATTGGCGCGAAAGCCGAGAATAATACTATCCACAGCTACAAGAAACTTATCTTTATCGATATATGTTGAACTGAACATTTTTTTATTTTATAAAGTTTGTAAAGTTTGTAAAGTTTTAAGGTTTGTAAAGGTTTAATAATAAGATATTTATAGATGAAATATACTTCGTTATTTACAAGTGTAAAGTAAACACTTGTTTCGTGGATTGGAAATATTAAATCTTATGTTGTGCAACATAAATATTGATTGTTTCAGAGTTTTGTTTTAGGTTATCTCAGGGTATATATAAAATAAGTTGGCTATAATACGAATAAGTTGAGTAAAATAAATCGCTAAGGATTTTGACACATAGCGTACAAAGTTTTTTCTATAAACGGCATAGAGCCAAAATAATACGTAAAAATTCTAAATGTCAAAATAAATTGACTCACTACATCGTTTAGCAAATATTTTGAAAACAATTTGTAATTCTTGTTGTTATCAAAGGTTAGTTATAAATTATACTGACTAATTTACATCGAGAAGATTAATTTGTTATTGAAAAATATGTTGAGAATATGTTAGAAAATCGTGTTGATCGTCGCATACTGAAAGAAAGGCTTCAAAAAGAAACGTTTGAGCGCAGAACTTTATCGTTTTATAAGTATTTTAACATTGAGAATCCACTCGAGTTCCGAAACGATTTATATCGTAGATGGAGTGAATTGGGCTGTTTTGGTCGCATTTATGTGGCTTGTGAGGGTATTAATGCTCAAATGAGTGTTCCTGAATATAATTTAGAGCAATTCGTAAATAATCTTTATGCAATTACTGAACTTAACGAGGTGCCTCTTAAATATGCTATTGCCGATGATGGCAAGTCGTTTTACAAATTGACTATCAAGGTGCGCCCTAAAATTGTTGCCGATGGTCTTGCACATGGCACTTACGATTTGTCAAAAGTAGGTAAGCATCTAACAGCCATTGAGTTTCACGAAGCCATTGATGCTCCTGAAACCATTGTGGTGGATATGCGTAATCATTACGAAAGTGAAATAGGCCATTTCAAGAATGCCTTTTGCCCCGATGCAGATACTTTTCGCGAAGAGATACAGTTGGTGATTGATACCTACAAAGATAAAAAAGATAGAGCTTTTTTGTTATACTGCACGGGTGGCATTCGGTGTGAAAAAGCCAGCTCGTTTCTACTTCATAATGGCTTCGAGAATGTTTCGCAGCTTTATGGGGGTGTAATTGAATATGCCCAGCAGATAAAAAAATTAGGTATAGCTTCCAAATTTTACGGTAAAAACTTTGTTTTCGACGAACGTTTGGGCGAGTCCGTTGATGGTCAGGTTATTGCGCATTGTCATCAGTGTGGTAAGCCTGCCGACACGCATACCAACTGCGCTAACAACGACTGTCATTTGCTGTTTATTCAATGCGAAGCTTGCAGGGCGCAGTACGATGGCTGTTGCAGCGAGGCCTGTCAGACAGTTTTTCATTTGCCGGAGGCAGAACGCAAGAAACTTCGTTTGCAATTTGCTGATAAATATGCGGAAAGCAAAATTTTCAAAAGTCGTCTTCGTCCCAAGTTACAGCCTACTCCCCAACAAATATCTAATGAAAATCAGTAAGTTACAATATGCACTTGTAATGGTGCAGTTTGGTGGAATTTTTATTTTTGTATTTACAGGTACGGTATTTCCACGCACCCCAATTGTCTTATTACTCGAATCGTTAGCATTATTGCTTGGATTTTGGGCAATATATGTGATGAAGTTGCACACATTATCCGTATTTCCTGCCGTAAAACAAGGCGGAACATTATGTAAGGCAGGTCCTTATCGTGTCATTCGCCACCCCATGTACACAGCAGTTTTGTTCGTATTAGGTGCTTTGCTATTGAATCAGTATAGTGCTTTCCGTTTGTTAGTTTTTGGGATTGTATGGGTCGATTTAATCATTAAAATGAACGTCGAAGAAAAAATTTTGCTCACTCATTATCCTGATTATATTCATTATATGAAAAATACGAAGCGTATTATACCTTTTATTTATTGATTTTCGATTGTGTTTTTGGTAGCAATTGGTTTTTTGCTGAAAACCCAAAATCGCTGTAAGGTGTAGTTGAAAAGTAATGAAACGAACAAGTCCACAATAATTCGGCTAATTTTGTAGTCGATGTGAATAAATGTGGTGATGATAAATGTACCGCTCGATTTTAACAAAATGCTATTAACAGCAACTAAGCTGAAGCGTAAAAGTTGTTTGTAAAGTCCGGCTTTGTAATTTTTGTACTTAGAGCGAAATGTCCAGCGCTTGTTGATGCTGAAATTTACAACGGCACCGATAACGCCTCCGATGGCTATGGATATGGTGTAGTGAACATGAAAAATTTCGGTAACGAAAACCATCACGGCATAATCGGTTACTCCTCCAACAAATGCTGACAGTTGTGCTTTGGCAAAAATTAAAAGCTGGTGTAGTATTTTTTGCGTTTTACTTTGCGTTTTTTTAAGCGTTTCTTTGGGCGGAACGTTCGCTGTCGTCGCGTTCATTGGCTAATTTAAGAAGTTTAAACGTATCTACAAGGTTGGAGAAAAACAATATGACGCAAGCTGTAATACCAGTAACCAAAATTGAGTTTGGAAGTAGCACTTCGGCGATAAGAAAGCTTGAAATAATAATGCGTACTTCGGTTGGTCCTAATATGCCTGAGTCGATGGAGTATTGGTCGGTAACTTTATAGCGAATCATGGTGGTGAGCATTTCCCAGCCGTATAGTATAACAAAAACAAATCCTATAATTTTCCACAGACCAATGACATAAAGCCCAAAGCCAATGCCAATAAGGGAGATGCCTACCCAATCTGAGGTAACATCCAAAGCAAAACCATACCACTTGCGTTGTTTGTGGCGATAGTATGCCACGCGTCCGTCCAACGAATCGCCAAACCAGTTAACAAAAAACCCGAATACGCCCAAAAGTAACCAATAGGGATGTATGAAACGCCCTAAAATGAATGCCGAAAGAATAATTAAACTGCCTGAAAAACCAATGGCTGTGAGCATATCGGAGCTTAGCCACTTGGGAAGTCGTTGAACTAAATAGGCAATAGTTTTTTGTTCGCCTGTTTTTAATATATTTGTTCGTGATCGCCCTGCGGCTATCACTTTGATGGTATCGTTGAGCTTTTGGGAATTTTTTGATTGCATTTTAGAATTTTACTTTGATTTGATTTGATTACAGTATTTCAGACTTGAAAGTTATCTTAATGTTTACGAAATAATGTGCGAAATTAATTATTTTCACCGTAAACAAAGTTGTTTGGTTATCTATTAAAGTTTTTTTATACACTTATAACAGTAAAAATACCTTACAGCCATTTTTTACGGCGAAAATAGATGAGTACTGCGGTCGAAAAAAGTATCATTAAGCAGATAGAAAATGGATAACCATATTCCCAATTAAGCTCCGGCATAAATTTGAAGTTCATACCATACATGCTTGCCACCAAGGTAGGAGGCATGAAAATAACCGACACCACGGTAAATATTTTGATAATTTTATTCTGTTGTAAATTTACCAAACCGAGAAAAGTATCCTGTAAATAATCCAATCGGTCGAAACCAAATCGAATATATTCGAACAAAGAGTTGATATCTTTGATAACCATGGTAAGGCGCAGCATAAGTTCACCCGGAATAAGGCTACACTTCATGAGGTTGGACACTACTCGTTGTTTATCCATCACGTTTTGGCGAATAACCATCACTTTTTCCTGCAAGTCCTTGATCCGAATCAGGATATCTTCATCCAAATCATCTTCGGTATTAAGCGTTTTACTCAGCGAGGTTATTTCGTCGGTAACTTCTTCAATTAAATCGGCATCATACTCCACACGTGTTTCCAGAAGTGTAACCAACACATGATACCCTGTGGGAAATTGACGTGTGTTAGCGTATATTTTTTTTACTGTTTCGTTGAACGATTTGAGTTCTACATCGCGCACAGAAACCAAAATGCCATTTTTGATAATAAATGATACCGGCTCAAGGGTGTAATTATCGAGAATAAAACTGGTATTCACAACCACACTATCGTCGGTTTGCATAAACCGGGAGCTCATTTCGATTTCTTCAATTTCTTCGTCTTCCTGAATGTAAATTTTCAGAAATTGCTCCAATTCAGTTTCAATAGCATCGGGCACATCGTTGAGGTCGATCCATATTAAATCCTTTTTATCTACTTTTTTTAAGGTATCGAGTGTTTTCGATATTTTTAGGCGACCATTTTCTTGGTAAAAGAGTCTTAATTCGGACATACTGTTTTTCTACTTTTTACTTTTGTTTTAAAGCTGCTTCTATGCGATTTGTTAAATCAACGAAGGATGCTACATCCAATTGCTCCGGGCGTTTATCAAAAAAAACGTCGGCATACAAGGCATTTCCTTTTGGCACTAAGGGCAAAAGTGAGTTTCGCATCTGTTTTCGTCGTTGGTTGAAGGCTGTTTTCACCACAGTTTTAAAAAGCTGCTCGTTACAATTGATAGTTGATACATCGTTGCGAGTGAGGCGAATAACAGCCGATTTGACTTTCGGTGGAGGGTCAAAAACATGTTCGTGAACAGTAAAAAGATATTCTATTTTGAAATAAGCCTGCATCAGCACGCTTAATATTCCGTAGGTTTTAGAGCCGGCTTTGGCAGCCATGCGCTCAGCAACTTCTTTTTGTATCATGCCTACCAAGCAAGGAATAACATCCTTATTATCAAGCATTTTAAAAAATATCTGACTGGAAATGTTGTAGGGGAAATTACCAATAATGCAAAATTTGTCATCAAAAATGGTTTTTAAATCCATTTTCAGAAAATCGGCTTCAATAAGGTTTAATTGTGGGTAGTGTTGATTTAGAAACACTACCGATTCGCTATCTAATTCGACTGCTTTGAGATTGATAAGTGGATTTTCGAGCAAAAATTGCGTGAGAACTCCGGTGCCCGGACCAATTTCGAGCACAGAAGTTTTATCTTCGATGGGCAGGCTTGTAGCTATCCGACGTGCAACTTCCATATCTTTGAGGAAGTGCTGTCCCAAGTATTTTTTGGCATGTACTTGTATCATAACTATGATAATCGTCGGGCATTTTTGTAATTAAAAATTAAAAAATAAAAATTAAGAATGGGAAATACATTATCTTTGCAGTTGCAATTTTCTTTATTTAAGTGCACAAAAGTAATCAAAATTGTTTTAATAACCTATTTATTTTATTTTACAGCAATTTGATGATAGCACGATTGAAGGCAATTTTACGATTTATTTTTGAAAACATGGGTGAATTAATCACAAGCATGGTTGATTTTTTTTATCCTCCTTTCAGAAAATACATTAGCTTACGCCTTTTCAGGTATGCCATTACGGGAGCAGGCAATTTGGTTTTGGATTGGGTGCTCTACTTTGTAATTTTCCATTTTGTGCTGAACCAGCAAATGTTGCATTTGGTTATTGTAACTCTTAGTTCTCACATCGCTGCCATGTTTTTGGTTTTCCCTATAACTTTTACCACAGGATTTTTTTTACAAAAATATGTAACTTTTTCGGCTTCAGAGTTAAAGGGTCGGGTGCAATTGGTACGTTACCTTTCGGTAGTGGCTGCCAATCTTATAATTAACTACTTTGGATTAAAACTTTTGGTCGATTTTCTACATGTCTATCCCACACCTTCCAAAATGCTTGTAACTTTTGTTACAGTTATTTTTAGTTACGTGTCGCAAAAGCGCTTTACATTTCGCATTCCCAAGCAGCCTGCAAAAACTGCCTTATAAATGGATTACTCTTATAAAACTTTTTTGGCTTTTCTGAAAGGATTTATTTTAATAGCATCTTACGGCTATTTGGGTTATGTACTATATAATTATCCGCATTATGCGGGCATGTTTTCACATCTTGAACGTGCTATATCGGCACATTTGTTTTGGCTTTTGCTTGTCGTATTGCTGTTACCAATCAATTTACTCATTGAAACTTGGAAGTGGAAAAGCATTGTTTCTAAGTCCACTTCACTTGGCTTTCGGCAAGCTTTTAGTGGCGTGTTGGCAGGTTTTTCATCGGGATTTTTCACTCCCAATCGGGTAGGGGAGTTGGTTGGGCGAGTTCTGTTTATGCCCTCAGCACATAGAAAAATAGGCGTTTTTTATGCTTTGTTGAACAGTTTGACGCAAAACATTACCTTAATTGTGTGTGGTTTACCTGCTTTTTTGGCTTTTGTTTATGTAGCTCACAGCCCGTTGGAAATTCCAGCTTTTACTTCGATAATTATTTTTTTGCTTTTGTTCATCACCATGCTGGTGGTATATTTTGAACTTCCACGGTTGATTCAATATCGTTATTTCTCTCACAAATTTCCATCTTTAAAGCCAATTTCCTTGTACAACAGCAAGCATTTGTTGCAAATATTATTGTATTCTCTTTTTCGCTTTACGGTATTTAGTGTTCAATTTTATGCTGCTTTGCAGTTTTTTTCAGTATCGTTGGAGCCTTGGCAAGCATTGATAGCAATCCCCGTAAGTTATTTGTTTGTAACTTTTACGCCCGCATTTGCATTTTCCGAAATTGCTATTCGAGGTTCGTATGCCGTATATTTTATAGGTTTTTTTTCTGTTCATACAGCCGAAATTATTTTAGCAAGTTTCTTTCTTTGGGTTATTAATTTTGCTTTGCCTATGCTCGGAGGGAGTATTCTTTTTGTAAAATCGAACGGCTTTGAAAACAAATAATTGAATTTAAAATTGTAATTTTGCACGCATAAATTTTTTTCTAAAATTTATTTTCTAAAATAAACAAGATGTTTGATATTTCTATTTTTCCATTCAACGCGCAAATACTTATTGCCATTGCAATTACCGTGATACTTTTAATGCTTTCGGGAATCATTTCTGCTTCGGAGGTCGCTTTTTTTTCGTTAGACCGAAAATCCTTAGAAGAAATAGAAGAAGATATAGATAATGATGCTTCGCACAAAGCAAACCAACTCAGCGAAAACCCGCAGCGTTTGTTGGCTACTATATTGATAGGTAACAATTTAGTAAATGTAACTATTGTGTTGTTGCTGGCTTATATTACGTCTTCTATTTTCGATTTTAGCCGTGCTCCTTTGCTTGGCTTTGTGTTTCAAACCATTATTGTTACATTTTTAATTCTACTTTTTGGCGAAATTTTACCTAAAATTTACGCTTCGCGCAATGCTAAAATTGTTGTTTTGAAACTTTCGGGTTTTATTCATATTCTAAGCTTGGTTTTCAGACCAATAGCTACTGTTTTGATACAATCAACAAACCTTGTGAATAGGAAAATGACGTCTCGAAGTTTTCACAATATTTCTAAAGACGAGTTGTCGCAAGCGCTCGAATTAACGAGCGATAGCAGCGACGAGGACAAAGAAATTTTGGAAGGTATTATTCGTTTTGGCGACAAGCGAGTTGTGGATATTATGACTTCACGTGTGGACATGGTGGATATAGACATTACGCTAAATTACAAGCAGTTGCTCGAAAAAATCATTGCAGTTGGTTATTCGCGCATACCCGTTTTTATCCACTCACGCGACAATATCAAAGGTGTACTTTATGCCAAAGATTTGCTGCCTCATTTAGAAAAGCCTGCCAATTTTCGTTGGCAAAGTCTTATTCGTCCGGCTTTTTACGTTCCTGAAACTAAAATGATTGACGATTTACTCAACGATTTTCAGAAAAATAAAGTGCACTTAGCTATTGTGGTAGATGAGTATGGTGGAACTTCGGGGTTGGTTACTCTTGAAGATATTTTGGAAGAAATTGTGGGTGATATAAGTGATGAATACGATGACGATACAAGTTTATTCACCAAAATTGATAATCACACCTATATTTTTGAGGCAAAAATTATGCTGAATGATTTTTTTAAAATAGAAGATATAGATCCTGCTGTTTTTACAAAAATAACGGGTGAAGTTGAAACACTCGCCGGACTGATTTTGGAAATTAAAGGCGAAATGCCTACTAAAAATGAGCAGTTTGATTATGGTCATTATGTGTTCGAAATTGTGTCGGTAGATAATCGTCGCATAAAAAAAGTGAAATTGTATATTAAGGATGACCCAAAAAACGAAAAAGATTAGATGAAAAGAATTTCAATGACCTTGTACAAAGTGCTTTTCACCATGCTTGTCAGTGTGTTGCTTCTGGTGGCTTGCAGCAAACCGCATACGCCTAAGCCTTATGGTTATTTTAGAATTTATATGCCTCCGCATACATATCATGCTTTCGATGATAAAACGTATCCTTTTCGTTTCCATTATTCCCTGTCTGCCTCAATTATCAAACGTGAGCAGGCGCACGAACTTTATTGGTTCGATTTGAATTATCCCCAGTTCAATGCGCAGGTACATTGTAGTTATAAAGCTATTCAGGGAAATTTAAAAACTTTGTCGGAAGATGCTCACCGCTTTGTGTATAAGCACAGCATAAAAGCTGATGGAATTGGAGAACAGGCTTTTAGCAACAACGAAAATAGAGTATTTGGTATTTTGTACGACCTAAAAGGAAATACTGCATCTAACCTTCAATTTGTACTCACCGACAGCAGTCGCCATTTTTTGCGTGGAGCACTGTATTTCGACAATGTGCCCAACAAAGATTCCATTGCTCCCATAGCCGAATATGTACGTGAAGATATGGTGCATTTGATGGAAACTTTGAGGTGGAAGTGATGATTTACAAAAACTTAGGTGTGCGTGATGCAGCAATTCTAATATGGCATCTTACTGAAACCGAAGAAGAATTGAAAGGAATGCTTAGCAATTTTGAATTGTACAAAGCGGAATATGAAAAGTTGCATACATCAAAACGAAGAAAAGAATTTTTGGCTTCGCGTGTTGCACTTAACAGCTTGCATCAGTGCGAGTTTCTCATAGCATACGACGCAAATGGTAAGCCTTTTGTTGACCAAAATACCTTGCAAATCAGTATTTCGCATTGTGCTTCGTGGGTTGCTGTAATAACCCATCCTTTGCGCCAGGTTGGCATAGACATCGAACTGCCATCGGATAAATTTCGGAGTTTGTATGTTCGTTTTTTAAACAAAGTGGAGCAGGAAGCTCTTTTTGATACCACCGATTTACTCAAAGTGCAATTAGCTTGGTCGGCAAAGGAAGCTTTGTATAAAATTATTGGCGAGGAAGCCGTGAACTTTGCTGAGCAGCTCGAAGTGTTGGGTTTTGAAATGCAACAATCTGGATATTTCTATGTCATGCATTCTGTTCGGAATAAAAAATATACCATGTATTATGTTATCAATGAGTTTTTTAATTTAGTTTATTGTATAGGCTGAATGTTGCGGGAGAGTTTAGTAGAAGATTGATTTTTAAATATTTAATTCTGTCTTTTTATGCACGCATCTGTATTAACAATCATAGAAAACCATCGCGCAGCAGGCAAAAAAATGTTGGCAGTGCTTGTCGATCCTGATAAGTGTTCGGAGCAGCATTTACTAAAATTGTTGCCACAGCTCAAAGCACATACCCCTGACTTTGTGTTTGTGGGAGGCAGTCAGCTTAAAATCTCGTTTGCGCATTTGATTGACGTTTTTCGGAGCGAGTTACACATTCCCGTGGTACTTTTCCCTGGCGATGCAACGCAATTTTCGCCAAACGCCGATGCCCTTCTTTTTCTTTCACTTATTTCAGGTCGCAATGCCGAATATCTTATCGGACAACATGTAAATGCTGCTATTGCAATCAAAAATTCAAGTCTCGAAGTGATTCCTACGGGCTATATGTTGATTGAGGGTGGATTGAAAAGTGCAGTAGAATACATATCGAACACGCAACCTATTCCACGTGACAAAAATGATATTGCTTTAGCCACAGCCATTGCAGCAGAGCTTTTGGGAATGAAAGCTATTTACCTCGAAGCTGGTAGCGGAGCCTCACTACCCGTTTCGGAGGCAATGATAGGCTTGGTGAAAAATCATATTCATATCCCGCTCTTTGTGGGTGGTGGTATCAGAAACAAGACACAAGTAGCAGCTGCTTTCCGGGCAGGGGCTGATGTGGTGATTGTAGGCAATGTCCTCGAAACAGAACCGGAACGCATGGAGGAACTTGTTGCGGCATCCCATTCAATAGCAATGTTATAATTAAAATCAGAAAATGTTATCACTATCTAAAACAATTATAAGTTGGTACAACGAAAATAAGCGCACATTGCCCTGGCGTGATATTTCGGATGCCTACCGCATTTGGATTTCGGAAATAATACTACAGCAAACGCGTGTTAATCAAGGATTGGGCTATTATTTGCGCTTTGTGGAGCGTTTTCCCGATATAGCTACACTGGCTGCAGCTCAAGAGGATGAGGTGTTGAAATACTGGCAAGGATTGGGTTATTACTCGCGCGCGCGCAATTTGCATAAAACGGCTCGCCAGCTAATGGAACAGTACAATGGATATTTCCCTAAAAATCACGCGGAAATTTTAAAGCTTTCGGGCATAGGTACTTACACAGCGGCGGCTATCAGCTCTTTTGCTTATAACGATCCATTTCCGGTTGTTGATGGAAATGTATATCGTGTTTTATCTCGATTTTATGGCATCGAAACTCCTATCGACACCAATGCCGGAAAGAAAGAGTATGCGCAATTAGCTGAATTAGTATTGGATAAAAATCAAGCTGGCTTACACAATCAGGCTCTGATGGAATTTGGTGCTTTGCAGTGTGTACCCGTGCAACCTGAATGCGAAATTTGTCCGCTCCAAAAGCAGTGTCAAGCACGACTTACCGACCGAGTGTCGCTTTTGCCTGTGAAATTGCTGAAAACAAAAGTTCGACCTCGCTATTTTAATTATTTTTTTATTCAATACAAGGACACAATTTTTTTGCAAAAACGCACAGCCAATGATATTTGGAAAAATTTATACGAATTACCCTTAATTGAATCGGAGGCTCCGTTGGAGGTGGCTACATTAGGCACGCTACGAGCATTTCAAGATTTGATAACAGGCATTGAAGGCGTACAAATTGAAACGCAAACTACACATTTTAAGCATATTCTGTCGCATCAGCGAATTTTTGCTCAGTTTTTTAAAATTACAGTCAGCCAAACAAATGAAGCTTTGGATGGCTTGGTATTGGTATCTTTTCAATTGCTTGCCAACTATGCCATATCGCGCCTAACGGAGATGTATTTTGAAAAATTAGATATTAATTGTATTTTTGACGCATGGAAACCAACGAAAAACGATTAACCATACGCGAGTGGCAAGAAGACGATCGCCCTCGCGAAAAGATGGCTCTCAAAGGAGCACAAAGTCTGTCGAATGCCGAATTGATTGCTATTTTGATTGCATCGGGCAATAGCAACGAAACAGCAGTTGAACTATCGAGGCGCATTTTACATGCTTGCAACGATAATCTAAATGAGCTTGCTCGCCTCACTGTCAGTGATTTATGTAAGCAGTTTCGAGGCATAGGTCCCGCCAAAGCTATTAGCATAATCGCTGCCTTAGAGCTTGGTAAACGCCGCAAGTCGAGTGAGGCGTTGGAGCGTAAAGCTATCAAGAATAGTGAGCATTTGTTTGAATTGTTTGAACCCAATATGATGGATTTGCAACACGAGGAGTTTTGGGTTGCTTTGCTCGATGGTGCTAACAAGTTGTTGGAAGTGAAACGTTTAACGCAAGGAGGACAAAATCAAACGGTGGTGGATATCCCTATGATTTTGCGTATGGCGGTGGAAAAATCAGCACTTTCCATTGCCGTATCTCACAACCATCCTTCGGGGCAGCGCAGACCAAGTGTCGAAGATGACAAAATCACCAAACGAATCAAAGAGGGTTGCGACGCCATTGGTATCCGTTTTCTCGATCATATTATCGTTGCTCAAGGATATTATTTTAGTTATGCCGACGAAGGCAAAATATAATAGATACTGTTCTGACTAAAAAACAAAATGAATAATATAAGAATTAAAAACGAAGTCACGAAGACACAAAATTTTCTTGTAAACATTCATTCCGAAATTATCATTAATAAGGCACAAAGCATAAAACATACATGTTTTATTTAAAGAGCATTAACTAATATACTCATAAAAAATACTTGTATTTTTTACTACGTGTTTCCAGTAAAGGTATATATTATACGCATAAGACTACGTGTTTTCGTAACTTTGTGTTTAAACTTAATTTGTTGTATTTGAATGATATAATTACTAATTCCAAATAAACTCTAATTTACTCATAAATATTTAAAAATGATAGAAGTAGAAAATGTTGTAAAACAGTTTGCCGAA
>MNZK01000015.1 GCA_001873635.1 Porphyromonadaceae bacterium CG2_30_38_12
TCTGGATTGCCCTGCCGGTCGGTTCATTTTCTTTATCCAACCATCAAAGGTATTGGGATGATAACCATGCTCTCGACTATAATCGGTACGGCTCAAACCGCTACTGAGCCAATCTTCGACTATCTGGCTGTACGCTGCCCGGTACTTCATTTTTGATCTGTTTGTCATCTTTGCTTTTTTACGACAAAGATAATGGAGTCAATTTAATCCCAAAAGATGGGGGTAGCGGAAGGGATACTCAGCAAATCGGCATTGTGTCCAAAATTGGGTACTGTCCAGCAAAACATGTTTTTATTCCAACGTGCATATTTAAACGAGCGAATGAACTGAATATCAGCTTCGTCCTTTGGAATTTTCAGTTCAATTATTTTGGGATAAATTGTAAGGGTAATAGCCGATTTTATTTCACTTGGTTTTGATTTCGTACTAATATCGTCGGATTCTTTGGAAGCTAATTCTATTTTTTTTTGGAATTGGCTCATTATTCTTAATAGTCAATAATTTTTTTTTGACTTTTTCTTTGCTTTGTTCCACAATTGGTTGTGTCGGATATTCCGCTTCCGGAAACAATTCCTTCAACTGTTCAAACGCTTCTTTGGTGTAAGGTACATGCCAACATTTGAGCGACTGGCTCCAGTTTCGGCATCGTACGGAAAGTCAACGCGTATGCGTGTTTCGTTTCGATGGGTGATTTTGGATAGTTTCATGTGTAAAAAAAGATAAAAATAGAAATAGGTTCAAAAAAAACAGTGAAATATTGCGTTTTCACTGCGAAGGTTGAAAGATGTGGACTTTAATTGTTATTTGCAAGCATTATTTTACAATTATTTTACAATTTCATAAAACTGTTTTAAACTGTACTTCTAAAATTTCTTAGCATCAGTATATATTGAAATCCGCTCGCCGTAGCGTAAAAAAACGTTGCATTACACGCTGAGCGTATGTCTCCATACTACGCTCGGCTAAGAGGAAAGATACTATCTTAATCTCCAAATTAAATTGCTAAAACAAAATGATTACAATTGCTAAACTCAAAAGATTTAGTATTTTGAACGACGCTTACTTTTTCAAAATGGCTAAGATAAGTAACTTGAAATGGAACTAAAATATTAAAAGAATTTTCAGAAGCCAAGCGGTATTTCCCATTAAATTCCAAAGCACCATTCGCATTGTAACGGGTAATTTCGAAATCATTGTCTGTTGCTTTTAAATGAAACCACGAACCGCAACCTTCGCCACTTAACCATTGTGCATCGTGTGGAATATTCGTTGCTCTTTCGGGTTGGGGTAGTGTTGTTTTAAGAAATTGTTTGTTCGGCAATGGCAGTGGACAAAATGGTACGTTTTTTTGAAGTTTTGGAATAATTGTTTTGTGATTGAAGGCATGTACATTATTCAACGTTGTGGGCGTTAATGGTACCAACAATCTTAATTTTACAAGTGACCATAAATTTGGCTTTCCCGCTACAAGGCAATCGTTTACGAAGCGAGAACAATTGCTGCCTTTGTATCGAAAAGGACCATAAGCGAATGGACTTTTTTCTTGAAACCAATATGCTTTTGCTAATGATTTCTCGTAATCAATTCTACCGTAGGAAGCGTGAATCGCTCCTTCGCCATGACATTCGGGGTTTAGTTGCAGTTCGGTAAGTATTTCGTTAAAGTTGATAATTTCACTACCAGCTTTATTAAATTTGGCACAAGTGTGTATTTTGAGTAACGGATCGGTGTGTACGCTCCGTGCCCTACCTGTTTGCCAAGGTGTATGATACCTCCCAAAATCAAAATAGCTACAGTAACCATTTTCGACATTTACCAGCACCAAAGCAGCATGACCAACTTTGTAATAATGGTGTTTTGCTATGCCAATAAAATTCAAAATATTATCGGGAAAATATCCAGCTTGTTTGCAATAGGTTTCGGGCCAGGCAATGGCAATAGCTAATCCGGTGTGTTTTGTTGTAGTATTCTGTTTATGCATTTTCCAAACTCTCAGCTTCCGCAATAAAGTTACTGAAGAAACGGTCAATATCTGCCTTGTTCAGTTCGCCATTGGCTGCAACAAATCGAATTACCAAATCGCTTCCATTGTAACCGAAATTGACAATAGATTTACCCGTTTTGCGTAATGCTTCGCGCACAGCCAAATTAAAATCATTGACATTGGTTTGTTTGTTTTTTGGAATGTACTGAAAGCAAACTGCAAAAGACTGGCGTTTGGAATTGAGCATCAATTGTGGTTGACTCATTACAATTTCTTCGGCATATTCTGCCATATCTATCAGGTTGTCAATTCTGTCGCGATAACCCTCTACGCCAAAGTATTTCCATGCAAACCAAAGTTTTACGGCATCAACTTTACGCCCGCATTGAATAGATTTCTTGCCTAAATCCTCTATTTCGTCAATGTCATGATAGATGTAATCGGTATTAATATCGGTAATGTTTTGTTGCAAAGTTCCTGCTTTTTTCACCAAAATAGCGGAGCAAATTAGCGGAATATTCATCAGTTTATGAGGGTCCCAGGTAAACGAATCGGTACGTTCAATTCCTTTCATCAAATGACGATGAGTGTCACTCAAAATAAGTGAACCTCCATAAGCACCATCAGCATGAAGCCAAATTCCGTATTTTTCGGTAATATCGGCAATGGCATCAATGGGGTCGTAAGCTGCCTGCATAGTAGTAGCACAAGTAGCAGCCACAAAAAACGGTTTTTTACCTTCGGCTATTGCTAACAGAATAGCCGCCTCCAATTCTGAGGGTATCATACGTCCTTCGGTATCCGTTTTTATTTTTATCACGTTCTTTGTTCCAATGCCCAACACATTGGCTGCCGTGCCGAACGAATAATGAGCATGTTCATTAACAAAAGCCGTTAGTTTTTCTGTCCGGTCATAGCCATCCTTTCTACTTTCAGGCAATATGCGGTTACGTGCCGAAAACATAGCTATCAGATTGGCATTGCTTCCACCACTCAAAAAAATGCCATCACCGTTGGCATAACCCGTATAACTATTCATTAACCGAATCATTTCTGTTTCGATACGTGTAGCCACAGGAGCTACTTCGTAGGTGTACATGGACGTGTTGGCAAGAACCGAAAACACTTCGCCAATAAATGCAGGGAAATTAAATCCGGCATATAACTGATTCAAAAACTGCTTATTGCCTGTTTTTACCGAATACTCCAAGTATTTGTCGAGTAAGTCAAGAAATTCCGTTTCCGAAACTCCATTTTTGGCAATTCCAAAGTTGATTACTTTAGATAAATCTGCCGGGGTTTTAAAATCGATAACTGGTTTTGATTCATCATTGTTTGCCCGTATGTAGGCTTTAATTTTGTCGAATGCGCTTTCCAGAATGAGTTCGTTGTTCATATTATCTAACATTAAAATCTAAGCCCTAAAAAAGGGAAAAAACAAGTTCGAAAAGTTTAAATGCAAACCAGTGCATCTTCCATGTTTTTGATACTTTGAATCAAAAGATTGCGTTCGTAAAATGGCTTTACCAAGGCATAATAGTCGAGAAGCACATCCTTATTTGTACGTTTCAACGGATTTTCGGAAAGCACCAATTGGTTGTCCATGTGTAAGTAAGCCGATCCCATTGTAGTCACAACCCGCTGTTCTTCCGGTATAAAAACTTTTGCATTTTCCGACACGTCGTGTTGTCGCGTGTTAGAGCCATATATATGTAAGGTAGTGAAGTCCTCAGCACTCGCATTTCCCATGATATGCGTTAAATCGCCACACACGGAAGCTACTTCGCCCACATGAAAATTATCCTTTTGCACTAATTGCAGTTTATCATCATTTTCTTCGTACAAGCGATGAGTTGCCTCTCCAAAAAAATAAACGCATCCCCATTCGGTGTAACCATGGTTGTGAATGGCTGTGAAATCGCCTTTTTTCCAGGACATAAGCAAAATTTTAAAATTACCATTGTCGTAAATGAGTTGACGACCATAACTTTCACTCGGGCGATGATCATAAGCAACGTAAGACGCTATATCTTTCTCATTGAGTTTAATGGATGCAACCAAATCAGCTACTTTCAAGTTATCCATTTTACGTTCGTTTTGCAAAGCTACAATAAGCTTTTGAATATTATTGGAGTATTGATTCATCATGATTCTGTTTTTTATGGAATAAATGAGTTTAGTGCTTAGAAAGTATATTAGAAAAAACTGATAGGATTGGGAATATTGACTAAAATATCCTTAACAGTAGATCTCTTTTTATAATCAGGGTCGAAATGACGCCATACTATTTTGCTGTCTTTGTTGATAATAAAGGTTGCTGGAATTGGTAATTGTTGGCTGTCATCAGTTTGTGCTTCCTTTAAGTTTGCCCCAAGCATTCCATTATACATTAATCGTGACATCCTATCTGGTCTGAAAGTAACATCAAACTGATTGGAGATTTTATAACCATCATCGTAAAGCAATGTAAATGAAGCATGAGTTTTTTCGGCAGTACGTTTGAGAAACTCCGATTTTTCAGCAGATACTGCAACCACAGCAGCGCCTTTTTCGTAAATTAGAGACAAACTGTCTTGTAAACTTTGAAGGTGTTTGTTGCAAATAGGACACCATTGACCGCGATAAAAAATTAATACCACAGGACCTTTTTTGAGTACAGTGCTGAGTTGGAATTTCGTATCATGCAAATCAAGAGCTGAAAAATCACGCACTATATCGCCAACTTGTAATCCTTTGGCTTCCTGAGCTGTTTTATAAATTGTTTGTGACATAATATTAGTTATAAGTATCAAAAGCAGCATGCTTAGCAAGCTGCTTTTGACTAATTTTGAACAATAAAAAAGATACATAAATCGAAATACTTAACCTAATTAATACTCTAAATTTACCGTAACTTCTACAGTTTTTGCTATATTGCTTGAAGGTTTACCTTTTACAAAGGTAACACCATAATCGGATAAAGTAATATTAAATTTAGATTCTCCAGTAAGTTTACCGCCAACAATAGTAATTGTACCTTTTTGAGTAACAGGTTTTGTAACTCCTTTAATAGTTAAATCGCCCTGTATAGTAACATTATAGCTGCCATCTTTCTCAAAATTAATTTGTGACACGTTCACAATCTTACCTTTTAATTTAGCCTTTGGAAATTCCTTTGTGTTCAAGAAATCTTTTCCATTGAAGTGTTTCTGCATCAATGCAATTTTAAATTCGAAACTCTGCATAGGTACTGAAAATATCACTTCGCCACTTGGAATGTCAAGAGTAGCTACCGAAGCATAATTATTTGCTTCAATATCTTCAGCCACCGTGTGAGAATAGAATTTAATGTGCGTTTTGGTAATGGTAGTTTTACCTTGTCCAATAGTAGCTGCTGATAAAGTAGTTGCAATAGCAACTATACTTAAAATAATACTTAGTTTTTTCATTTTGAGTTGTTTTTTTTTATAATTTGTTTGTTTATTTGATAAGAATGTAATTTTTAAAATCGTTATTGCAAAATAGCTGCTTTTTCAATAATTATGTTTTCGTAAATTTCCAAATCGGAATCGTAAGATGCACCCGAGCGTATGACCCCTTTAATGGTAACTACATCGCCAACCTGTAAGCTCGCTGCGGCTGCGTTAGTTTCTTCGGTAAAGGTACAACTTACGCCTGCTTTATCGGTTTCAGCTTTGAGAACGACCACTTTCTGCGCATTCATATCGTCGCTTATAGCACTCACAATACCATGTATAGCTAACACTTTAGAATCGCCATCTTCTGCTAAATATTTGGTGTTTGCTGTAGTTGTGTTGTCTATGAATTCCTGTACCAGCGAGGATGCCTCTACGGTTAAATCTGCTTCCGTATTTTGCACATTTCGGTGCGGCATGTTGAAAAGATAATAAGCCGTTGCACCTCCGATAATAATACCTGTCAAGGCAAGTATGCCAACGATTTTAAAGATTTTCTTTTTGTTAATTTCCATGATTGTAATTGATTTATACTGTTGATAATAAAATAGAATGAATTTTAATTTCTGTTTATTCGACTTCGGATAATAAGTCGGAATAGTATGCCGAACCTGACAAAAGAATCTAAAAAAATCTTATTTAATGACATCCACCATCTAAGCTACATGCCTGACCTTGAAAAGCTGTTTCGGTAAAGTTGGAATTTTTGTTTTTCAGCACACAGCCTTTCAGGATTTCCGTAAAGGACTCTACGCTACTCAAACCTTTGACAGCAATACTTTTATCGAATTGGAAATAAGGAACACCACTAACTCCAACTTTTTGCGCATTCGCGATATCATTTTCAACCAACACTTTATACTTATCCTGACTAAAAAACTCTATGGGAGTACGATTCAGTCCGATCTTTTGGGCAATAAGGCTTAAATTTTCCACATCCCCAATATCTATTCCAGAGCTAAAATAAGCTTCGAAAAGCTCTTCCTCAGCCTGTTCAGCTTTACCGTGCTCCTGGGCATATTGTATCAATTGGTGAGCCTTGAAAGTATTAGCAACTAATGCTGTATCGAAATTGAAATGTATCCCAGCGGATGTAGCATAATTATTTAATCGTTTTTTCATGTCATCCAACTGTTGTACGGTCATACCACGGTATGTAAGCAAATGCTGATTAATGTTAGTAGTAGATTGTGACGGGCGTTCGGGATCTAACTGATAACTATGCAATACTATTTTAAAAAGCTTTTGTTCGTTTGCCGGTAAGGAACTTAATGCTTGCTCCAAATAATGCTTTCCAATATAGCAATACGGGCATGCTATATCAGCCCAAATGTCAATTAGTATTTTTTCCATGCTTTTTGTGTTTGGTAAATTTAACAATATGTTGCTATTTGAATCAATAGTCGGTCAATGAATGAAACCTGACAGTTTCATTAGTGAAATAAAAATTTTATTTCCAAATTGCGTATATTCAGCCATAAAAAAAGCATACATAACGGTGTATTCCACAACCAATAGCCACGGATTTTCGGTAAATGTTGGATTTCCATAGCTATAATAACTTAGCCAGATAACCGTTGACCAAGCTAATGGCGTTACATTTCCACTAAACACAGAAATGACTAACAACGAAACAATGTACCAAGGGTGAACGGTGGTGGCGAATGAAAAATAGATAAGAAAACAGAGTAACAAAGCCCGTGTAAATGTTTTAAAATTCTGTGCATCAGCTCTGTATGTCGTTCGTAGAATAAGTCCTAAACTCACCAATGCAAGCACAGGACCTATCACACCTACCAGATCATAGCCAACCGTCCAGAAACCTACAGCTCGCAGGAGATAAAAAACACTGGCATTGAATTCGAAACTATGAAAATAAATGAAAATACTTTTGTAAAAATTGCCCGTAGGACTTAAAAAAAATACTGGTGCAAAAAGGAAAAGAAAAACCAAACCAGCCATGAGGGCAAAAACAAAACCTTTTCGTTTCATAAAAAGAGGAAAAATCATGAGGGGAATGAGCTTTATCGAGGCAGTCATACCCAAAAGAATAGACGCAAGTGCATTTCTGTCTCGAAGCATCGCATAGAGCCCAAGTACCAGAAAGAACATCATCACACCCTCGAAATGCAGGTTGCCACACAATTCATTTATTACCAATGGATTAAATGCAAATATAGAAATGCGATACAAAGGCTGTTTGGTAAGTTTCAGTATTTTAATTCCAACTAAAATGATGCCTATGTCAGCTAAAAAAACGATTGCTCGCAGCACCAGCATATTGGCAACTAAATTATTGCCTCCCACAAAAGCAGCTATCGCAAAAAACAGCTGATTGAGAGGTGGATAGCAGGTGTAATTGCTGCGCTGCAAGCTGTTGATATGACTGTAAATTTCGGAACTGAGTGGAATCTGTTGTCTTAGTTGGGCATTCATCAGCTCCGGCGGAAGGTGATTAAATGGATTGTAACCATGTACTAAAAGTTGTCCGTCCCATAGAAAGCGATAAAAATCGTCGGAAAAAGCTGGCGTTGCGACCACAAAAACAAGCCTGAACATGACTGCCCAAAATAAAATCTGCTTCACATTCTCTATATCTTTCCAATATCCAAAAAATGAAGCAAAAAGAACCACATACACCATAAAAAAAGTCTCGATATGTTCTCTCGATGCGTGATATGCTAAAAAGTAATATGCTGCCAGCGAAGCTAACAAAAAGAAGCTATGTTTGCTAAATATTTTCATTTTGCGGTATTAAAATACTCTTTCAGTGTAAGAATAAAAAAAGTGGAAAAGCCCAATGCAAGGGTTAAATGGAAATAGAGAAAACCGTAAATTTCGTGATACAATTCGTAGCCAACAGCAAGCATAAAAACGATAGCAAATAAACCTTCTAAGAGATTTAACACACTCATTTTTTTTCTGATATAAATATTTTTCACTGACTTTTTATCTTCGCTCCCAATATTGAATTTAGGCGTGCGAATAAACGAACTTTGAATGCCCAAATAGGCTTCGATTACGGCAATAGTATTGCTAAGCGAGAGTCCCATCATAAATACCATGAAAAAGAAAAAGTGATATAAATAAGTCAAAAAATTCTTATTCCCTTTTTCAATGCTGAAATAGGGTACACTGTAATACAAAAACAGAATCAGCGTAGGTAGTAGGAATACCAAACCTATGTTGCGTAAAAGTTCATTACTCTGTTCATGACCATAAAGCATCATCACCGGAATGCTAACCACAGCCATCAGAAAAACAATAACGAAAGTGGTGCTATTAAAGAGGTGATAAAGTGCTTGCAATTTCTGAGTTTTGGTAATGTTGGATTGTCTTATTTTCTTTGCGTTAAGCAAGAAATTCTGTGCGCCACCTTTTGTCCATCTGAATTGCTGACTGCGAATGGCACTGATATTGACAGGAAGTTCGGCAGGAGAGACCACGTCTTCTAAGTATTTAATTTTCCAACCTTTCAGTTGGGCTCTGTAGCTCAAGTCTAAATCTTCGGTAAGTGTATTTCCTTTCCAATTGCCAGCATCGAGAATACATGATTTACGCCACACACCAGCTGTACCATTAAAATTCAGAAAATAGTTATTTGCATCGCGTACACTTTGTTCCATGCTGAAATGAGCATCCAAAGCCATGGCTTGCAACTTCGTAAGCAACGAAAAATTCCGATTGATATGCCCCCAACGTGTTTGTACCACACCAATAGTGGCTTGCTCAAACCAGCACAATGTTTTTTTAAGAAATAACGGGCAAGGAATAAAGTCGGCATCAAAAATGGCAATAAATTCACCCTTGGCACTCTCCAGTCCAGCTTTTAGGGCACCCGCCTTGAAACCCTCTCGATTGGAACGTGTAATATGCTCAATGTGAAATCCTTGCTGCTTAAGTAAGGTAACTTGCGAAGCCACAATTGTCCCTGTATCATCCGTAGAATCGTCCAAAACCTGAATGTCTATGCACTGCTTTGGATAATCGATATGAGCAATCGCATCCAGCAGGCGGCTTGCTACATAGCGCTCGTTGAAAATAGGTAATTGAATGGTTACTGCAGGATAGTTCGAAAGTTCTATATCTGGATCGCAAGTAACGTTCTTTTTAGCTTTTAAGGCTTTATATGCTAACAGGATATGTCCTTGCAGCAAACTGTAAAAAAGAAAAAATAGCAACGAAAAAATATAAAAAATCAATACTACAACTCCCATCATTCTACCTGTATTTTAATATTGTTGAAATAATTTTAACTCCAGCACCAATAGTTCCTTTTAGTGTGCCCGAAACTTTTGAAACACCTATCCGCTGACGGTAATTGACGGGTACTTCTACACAATGTAAGTTCATTTTGGCTGCTTTTATTTGCATTTCTACCGTCCAACCGTAGGTTTTGTCTTGCATTTTCATTGCCAACAGTTGGTCGAATTTTATAGCCCGAAAAGGTCCCAAATCAGTAAATTTCACATTGTAAAACAGACGAATCAGTTTTGTAGATAGCCAGTTTCCAAAAATCTGTTGGGGCGTCATAGAGCCTTTTTCACTCGTGCCCGTATTGCGAGTGCCAATCACTAAATCAGCATTCTGTTCCAATATTGGCTGCACCACCAAGGATAATTCGGCAGGAAAATCGGAATGGTCGGCATCCATAAATACGATAATATCAGGCTTCTGGTCTTTGTTTCGGAAATATTCAATTCCCTTGAGACAAGCCCAACCATAGCCCTGCCTCTTTTCGTGCAACACGGTAGCTCCATGTTGTGAAGCTACCGCTGCCGTGCCATCGGTGGAGTTATTGTTTACCACCACAATTTCGGTAACAATGTGTTTTGGTATTTCATCAATTACCATCCCAACTGCATTTTCTTCGTTGTAAGCGGGAATAATAACGCCAACTACTTTCACTTTAATCATAGGTATCTATCTGAATAATTTTTCCATTTTTATATTTTTTCCACTCGCCCCTAAATTCATTGTTTACAAAGGTGCCATCCTTTGTTATTCCATCGGGGAGGTAAAATCGGAAATAGCCATTTCGTTTCCCATTTTTGTAATATCCTTCGGAAATTTTGGAGCCCTGCTCATTATATTCTTCCCACCAGCCCGTTTTGGAATTAGCACTATAAGAGCCTCTTAGAGCAATTTTACCATTCGCATGATAATGAATGGCAGTACCAAAGCGAACATTATTCTCCATTTCACCTTCAAAAATTTTTATCTTCCCAACTTCGTACTCTTCCCACCAGCCTGTCTTGGAATCGTCCGAAAAACTACCAGCACACTGTAAATCGCCCGTTGGAAAATAAAACTTCCAATAGCCTGTTTTTTTACCATTTAACGTCCATCCCTCCGATTGTAGCTTGCCGTTGCTAAAAGTGTTTTTGATATAGCTCTTGGCAGAATCCGTAACTGATATTGAGGCATCTGCATCAAAACGCACCGTTTCCTTTTGTCTCGACAAATTGTATTCAGAAGAATAACTTTTCAATTTAGTATCACTGTAATTATCACAAGCATAAAGCAAGAATATTATGCTGCCGAATGCCATAAAAAACCTCATATTATCAATGTATTAATCTAAATCCAACATTAAATGTCTCGCCGGCGCCTGCATTCTTACCGACTGTAAATTTAGTATATAAAGCTTCAGCTTCCAAAAGTCCTTTTATTAATTGGTACTTCATACCTATACCATTCTGCAAAAATGCAGAACTTATAAAAGGCGTACCAAAACTTGGCCAATATTCATTTTGAACATAAAAGCTAATTCTATCCGTAGCGTAATAGCTAAAAAACACGCTCACCGGATTGGAAAATGCAACTCTACTTACACCAGCAGCTTGTGGTTGCCGCTTGAAATAGAACCAAGGTGCCACCTGAAAAAAGAGTTGAAATTTTGTTCCAATGGGTTGATCGTAAAAAAATTGATTAATCCAAATATAACTATCATCGCTCAAATAAGGCTGCCCGTTAGTTTTGCCTTCCAAATCGGTAGCCACCGGAATCAGGAAAGTAGATTGAAGCGATAGTTTAGTCAAATTTTTAAAAGGCGCAAACTTAATTTTGGGTCCAAAACCGCTAATGGCAGTTCGGGAGTTGGCGTCATTGGGGAAAGCAAACAAGTCTAAAGCTGAACTTTCGGCAGTTCCATTATGAACCGATTTTACCCAAAGGTCGAAACCTACATTCAATGTAGGCGAAACACCGTATAAAAACTGATTGATAGCACTGAAGTAATTAGCACGATTTGCGTTCTGTTGCCGGTTTCCATTGGCATCAAAATTTGCCGTTTGTGTGTACAGGTTGTTGAATAGCTTGTACTCCCAATTCCCTTTACCCAGTAACACAGAAGGCGAATAATCTTGCATATTTATGTCAACTATCTCTGTGCTATCACTTTGAGAAAAACCATTTGTAGCATAAATGATAGATAGCAATACTAAAATTATTTTTTTCATTCTGTAGTTTATTTTTTATATGTAAATGTTTTATTGTTAATGCGTCCATCTAATTTTCCATTTTCCAATTTCAGTACGCCACGTGGACAAACCGCCGAGCAAATGCCACAACCCACACAGGAGGCGCGAACAATATTCTGTCCTTTTTGAGCATACGCTCTTACGTCTATTCCCATTTCGCAATACGTAGAGCAGTTGCCACACGAAATACACTGTCCACCATTGGTAGTAATTCTGAAGCGCGATTTAAACCGCTGAATAATACCCATATATGCTGCCATCGGACAGCCAAACCGGCACCATACACGGCTACCTAATATAGGATAAAAACCAACGCCCACAACTCCTGAGAATGCTGCACCAATTAGAAAACCGTAGGGGTGCGTGAAATAAGTGTAAATGTCTAAGCCCAGGAATGTACTACTTCCACTAAAATAGCCATACAATACCACGAATGTTATCAGTGTGATTAATAATAAAATACTGTGAATTAAGTAACGTTCAATTTTCCAAGCTTTCACACTTTTGTCAGACAAATGGCGAAAAGGATCGCCGGCAGTTTCGGCCAATCCACCACAACCACATACCCACGAGCAGTACCAGCGTTTACCAAAATAGTAAGTCAAAACTGGAGTTACAATTAAAAAGCCAATGATACCCCAAACCAAATACACCATACCCAGCGAACCTCCGTGTACCATATTATTCAGATGCCAATCGTTGAAAAAATAGTAGTTCAATGGCCAAAAGTATTTTATATCCATGGCAAAATAGGGTCGTTCGGTATTCATTCCTTCCAAAATGTTGGGAATGAGATAAGCCAAAAAAAGTTGTGCTACAATAACCACCAAAGTGCGGATAATTTGATAGCGATTGTGGCGATACTTTAGAATGAATTTTACACCTAAACTGACAATGATAAGTGTATATAATGAGCCATATACAAACCATTGCGAGGCAGGTTTGCCTGTAAAAAAATTGCTCAAAGGATTAAACAAGGCAATCAGGTGTGTGTTTGGTGCTCCATTCAGCCCCAATCCAAGTAGCTCGGGATACCAGTAAAGCACAATATAAAATCCAGTGAGAATAACGCCGGTGAGCCATCCGAGCATGCCTTTGGAAGTAAGGGAATTATACCACATACCATGATTTTTGATACCGGCAGGCATACTTAAATAGGTTTTCGTAGCGTAAATAACTGTTCCAGCAAAAATTGACCCCAGTGATATAGCCAAAAAAAGCGTATTATTCTGGAAACTCACCCCGAAAAGGGCTATGAATAAAATGAGAATACCTACACCAGATAATGTCAAACCGAGTTTTTGGATAAATCCTGTTTTGTAGGGCTGTATGTCCACTACGGACAAACTATTATAAATTGGTTTCATATTTTATGCTATTTCTAATGTTTTAAAATGTGATTGGAAGTTTTGAGTAATTTCAGCTTCGTAATGTTTGAAAAACTCAGGGTCGAAATTGGCTGTTTTCAAATTGTCAATTACATATTCTATGCTTTTCTTTTCCTGAATCCATTGGTCAAATACTTCGTGACGTAAGCGGATTCCAAATACATTTACACCTAAAATATGATTGCCAATCTTGTCGTAAATCAAACGAAGTGATTTATATTCATTTTTTGATTTCCAAAAAAAAGTAGCTTCGTTTTCTTTGGGTTTTGCCCACACCCAACCATAGGTTTGATATTCCACATCGAAGAATTTGGCTGAATTAAACCATATCCCAGGTTGATATTGACTTCTGTTGTTGCAAATCGTTTGGGCAACTGTTTCGCCCATAATGCGCCCAGTGTACCAAACTTGTTCTACCGGTTTACGTCCTCCGGTAGGGGTACGATGCTGTGCGCAATCGCCAATAGAATAGACATTAGGCACATTCGTTTCGAGGAATTCATTTACCAAAACCCCTCTTTCCATTTCAATGTCTGAATCTTTTAAAAATTCAATATTGGGTGATACGCCTACCGTCAAGCCTACAAACTGACAATCTATTTGTTCTTTTTTACTTGTCGTTATAGATTTAACTTTACCTTCTCCGTCATCAATAACTTCCACAAGCTCTGTATTTAATTGCAAATCAATATGGTGCAAACGAATCAAGTCATTAATCATAGCCGATTCTTCGTCAGGCAACACGCCATTCCAGAAACTCTTTTCGCGTACCAATATCGTAACTGCTATGTTTTTAGAAAGTAGCATTTCGGCTAATTCAATGCCAATCAGCCCACCACCTACAAGTACAGCCCGTTTTATAGACTTGTAATTCTGAGTCAGTTTTTCCAAATCTTGTTTATGATATAATCCCTGTACACCATCCAAGTCCTGTCCAGGCCAACCAAATTTATTTGATTTTGAGCCTGTAGCAATAATCAAATCATCATACCAAATAGAAATTCCAGTTTTGAGTGTAAGCATTTTTTGTTTTGTATCCACATGCTTTACCGTGTTGTGAATCAAGTCAATTTTATTTTTTTCCCAAAAGCTGTTTTCGTAGGGTTGCGTGTGTTCAAATTTCATGTGTCCCATAAACACGTACATTAAAGCCGTACGACTGAAGAAATATTCACTTTCTTCAGAAATAACTGTGATACGGTAATTGCTCATTTTCCGTATATGTCTGGCAGCTGTTATGCCTGATATTCCATTTCCAATAATAACGATGTGTTTCATCATGCGAGTTCATTTATTAATTGCGTGTATAAAGTAATCAGTTTTGCTTCGGCTTTTGCAGCAATAGCAATAATTTCGGGAATATTTACTGGCTGCAAGTTAGCAGGGTCGCACTCGTCGGTGAGTACCGAAATAGCAGCACAAGCTAATCCTATTTGGTTGGCAACGAGCACTTCCGGCACAGTTGACATCCCAACAGCATCGGCTCCAATTAGTTTTAAATATCTATATTCAGCCCGAGTCTCTAAGTTTGGTCCTTTTAAAGCAGCATACACTCCTTCGTACAGTGTGATATGCTGTTCTAAGGCAATTTGTTTGAGTAAGGTGTTCAGCTTACACGAGTAGGGTGCCGACATATCTGTAAATCGCGGTCCTTGCGCGTCGTCTTTCAATCCCACCAATGGACTATTTGGCAATAAATCAATGTGGTCGTCGATAAGCATTAAATCGCCTTTTTTAAAGTTAAGGTTGATAGCTCCAGCAGCATTTGAAAGCAATAAGTACTTCACTCCCAAAGCTTTCATTACACGCACTGGAAAAGTTATTTGCTGCATGGAGTAGCCTTCGTAAAAATGGAAACGACCTTGCATAGCCAGCACTTTTTTACCCTGTAAAGTGCCGTAAATCAATTTTCCTTTGTGATATTCCACCGTGGATGATACAAAGTTGGGAATCTCTGTATAATCTAATTGCCACTCGATGCTTATACTTTCTACTAATTTGCCTAAGCCTGTGCCCAGCACAATGCCAATTTCGGGAAGGTCTATGCCTTTGCTTTTGAGATAGTTTACTGTTTGTTCAATTTGTTTTTGCATATATTATATTTCTTATTTTGTATTTCTTACTTTGTTTCATCAGGTGCATCAAACTCTTCATAGGTTTCACACATGTTTTTGTTACCCGAAAGATGTATTTTCAAGCCTTTACACTGACCATTATTTCTCAATGTATATATCAATTTATAAATATACCCTGCAAGTAGCATGGCTGCTAAAGGTGCTACAAAATAAATCCAGAGCGCATCCCATTGATTACCAGCCAATGCCGAAGCCACCGTACGTGCAGGATTCATACTCATGCCTGAAAATGGGGCTTCAAATGTAATAAATAAAATCAACAAAAAACCAACAAAAAATCCAGTGTATTTTGCTAATAGTTTGGAATTACTACTCATCAGCACAGTAAACATAATTAAAAATGAAATCAGAAATTCATAAAAAAAAGCAATATTCCACCCCCAAACGCCAGGAATGGTAATTACATAATTCACGGTTGGGGCAGAGATATAATCGTACCAAAACACTTTAAAAATAAGCACACCAAGATAGCCACCAGCAAATTGGAAAACAATGTACCAAAAAGTATCTTCCCAACAAATGCGATTGAGCATATAAAAAGTCAGGGTTACAGCCGGATTCATGTGCGCACCCGACCGTTTTCCCCATCGCGAGTAAATAAGTAGCATGGCAGTTGTACCCATAGCCACTCCAACTAATAAACGGCGGTTAAAAGCATCGCTTACCCACTCAGAAAACAAGAAATGTGGATGCTCGATAAAAATCACAAAGGCACTTGCCGAAATCATAAACATGCCCAAAGCCCATGCTTCTATCAAATAAATTTGCCAATGCAAATTGAACACTTTAAATAAATTCTTCATCTACTCCATCTCAAGCATTAATAATTTCAGTTCTATAACAGCGCTTACTGACCAAGCTTGCTGCACCGTTCCTCGCCCAAATTGCGGCTGCAAACCATCAAATATTTCGGATATGCCCTGAATGCAATTTTCGTTGTAAAAATGCTTCTGTAAAGTGTCTAAGCAAATAGCCATACTATTTTTTATTTCCACTTTTTTTTCTGAAGTATATAATTTGGCTTTAAAATAATCGGCAAGCAAAAAGACCCAAACAGTGCCTTGATGATAGGCTTTATCGCGCTGCCATAAATTTCCTTGATAAAATTCTTCAAAATCGGCATCCGCCGGCGATAAACTCCGCAAGCCATAAGGCGTAAAAAGGTTCTGATCTACTTGTCTCATAATTTCCCTGCCCATACGCTTATTTATGAGGGGAAAAGGCAGACTTAATGCATAAATTTGATTGGGACGGATGGTAGCATCGGCTCTTAAATAATTATCGAGCACATCGTGCAGATAACCTGCTGTGTTGTAAAAATATTTTACAAAATTTCTTTTTAGCTTAGTAGCAATTTTTTCCGATAGCACATTTAATTCAGTACCTTGTGGGTAAATTTTACTGCTGAAAAAAATATATATTTTAAGTGCATTGTACCAAAGTGCTTGAATTTCAACAGGAGCGCCGTGGCGTGGCGTAACCACATAGTCGCCAATACGTGCATCCATCCAAGTGAGTTGAGTTTTGTCCATACCGCCGCATAAAAAGCCTTCGCTGGATACATGAATATTGTAATGGGTGCCAACTATATGATACTGAATAATTTTTTCTAAACTAGTAAAATTTTCCTGTATAAAATCCATAGCTCCAAATTTCTGATAGTATTCATACAACCGAACAAAAAGCCAAAGTGTGGCATCGATTGTGTTGTATTCAGGCATCTCATCTTTGTTATCGGCAAAACGATTCGGAATCATTCCTTGGTTCAAATTTTGCAAAAAAGTAGTGAATAAGGATTCGCAGAGTGATTTTTTATTCAAATCAACGGCAAGACCTTTCATAGCAATCATGGTATCTCTACCCCAGTCGGTAAACCAGTGATAGCCTGCCACAATGCTTTCGCTTTGTGTTGAGTGACGATCTACTACAAACTGATCGGCAGCTATCATTAAATCTTTTAAAAACACATCGTTGGTATCAAAAGCAATCAATGCGTCAAGTCGTTTTTCCTCTTCGGCTTTCAATGTTTCCACATTTGCTGAAAGCATGGAGGCATCAGTGCTAAACATCAAGAATACTGTTTCCGAGGCTTGCAATTCAACATCCAACGTGCCCATCGAAAAAGAATCTTCCAAAAAATCCTGTCCTCTGTATAATTCTTCAGGATATTCGTTGTTCAGATGCCAATTGAAACGTTCGTTAAACTGCCCTTTGCTACATTTAAAATACAGAGAGGATGCCTGATTCGGAAAATTGAGTGCAAAAATATTATCCCTCTGGTTACTAAATTCACACGGATTATCGTTGGCATGGTACAAGCTATGATAATCGCGGTGGACAAAGTAGGGAGACAAAGCAAGCCTGACGGGGCAATGTTTCAGATTCTTATAAGCCACAATTGTGGTGTTGGACTGGTACACCATAAAGATGGTTTTGCTTATTTCAAAATCATCACCAACGAAATTTATTTCGGGAAATGGACTCCGTTTAAAACTTTGAATATATTCGAAACCATTTGGAAAAACCGTTGATGGATAAAAATTACTTGAAACAGGAATTGTTTTATATGCAGTAATAACGGCCTCATCAATCTTTGAAACAAGCACTTCGCGCTGTACGGGCGGGTTGTGTGAAGCCACGAGTAAAGCATGGTATCGGCGTGTGTTAGCGCCAGAGATGGTACTCGAGGCATAACTTCCTAATCCATTGGTGTATATCCACTCCTTGCTCAGGCTATCTTTTCGGTTATTGGAATCAAATATTAACATGGTCTTAATTATTTTTTTAGATTATGATTATGTGTAATATGCTTATTGTATTACGCAATTATTTAAGTCGGGGATGCACCTGCTGTATCAGTTCGGCAATCAATCCTGTCCAGCCCGTTTGGTGCGAAGCTCCTACGCCACGTCCTGTATTTCCATGAAAATATTCGTAGAAAAGGATTAAGTCTGCAAAATTTGCATCTTCCTGATACAGTTTATTTTCGCTATGTATGGGACGATTTCCATTTGCATCTTTTCGGAACAAGGAAATTAAACTTTGCGATATATCGTTGGCAATTTGATTCAGATTTACAATACGGTCGCAACCGGCAGGACATGCTGCCTGTACGGAATTGCCGTAGTAATTGGATAAAGTCCGAAGCGCTTCAATCATCAAGTAGTTCATTGGCATCCAAATTGGACCTCGCCAGTTGGAGTTGCCGCCAAAAAGATTGGTAGAGCTTTCGCCAGGTTCATATTTAAGTTCGTAACCAACGCCATCAATGTTAACTTTATATGGATTTTCATGAATTTTCGAAACACTACGAATTCCATACCTCGAAAGAAATTCATTTTCATCGAGCAAAGCATCTAATAACCTGTAAATCCTTCTTTTAGGCGTCAAGGAGAGTAAGATGTCATTTCCGTCTTTTAACTCCTCGATAACGATGTACAAATTATTTTTTAATCTATATTTTCTGAACCATTGAAGTCTTTTGAAAAAATCGGGGACTTTATCTAATCGTTTTTTATCGAGAACTAAAGTAGCATAAAATGAAGATAAACCTACCAACGACCTTACTTTGAGTGGAATATTCTTTCCATTCGGTTTCACCAATACGTCATAAAAAAATCCTTCCGTATCATCCCAAGCACCAGTACAATCTTCGCTTAATTTATTCAACGATTCGGCAATGTGTACAAAATGCTCAAAAAATTTGGTTGTTACATCTTCAAAAGTAGTATCTGATTGGGCAATTTCGAGTGCCATATCGAGCATATTCAAACAGTACATCGCCATCCAACTGGTACCGTCTGCCTGCTGTAAATGTCCGCCTCCAGGAATAGTTGCGCTACGGTCGAATACGCCAATATTATCTAATCCTAAAAATCCGCCCTCAAACACGTTTTTATCTTCTTTGTCCTTCCGATTTACCCACCATGTGAAATTTATGAGGAGTTTTTGGAATATTTTTTTCAGAAAATCTACATCTCCCGTTCCAGTTATCTCTTTGTCGATACGATACACTTTCATAGCAGCCACAGCATGTACGGGTGGATTTACATCACTGAAAGCCCATTCATAAGCAGGCAATTGTCCGTTTGGACGCATATACCACTCGCGCAAGAAAAGTATTAACTGACTTTTTGCAAACTGTGCATCTACTCGAGCCAACGGAATACAATGAAAAGCCAAATCCCAGGCAGCATACCATGGATACTCCCATTTGTCGGGCATCGAAATAATATCTTCGTTATTGAGCATTTGCCATTCGCTGTTGCGCCCAGTTTTTCTGCTTGCCGGCGGTGCTATCTGATTTTCATCGCCATTGAGCCATTTGCGTATGTCAATATTATAATATTGTTTGCTCCACAACATACCTGCAAAAGCCTGTTTTTGAATAATTTGAGTGTCTTCATCGCCTACACAGAGCTCACTGTAAAAGACTTTGGAATCTTCCACTCGTTGATTGAATATGGTTTCGAAATCAGCTTTAAGGGGATTTTCAGAAAACGCAGCTTTTGACATGCGCAGTCTGACTTCAATCTTTTCGCCACTTTCAATGTTAAAGTCGTACAGAGGCGAGAGTTTAGTCCCTGAAGTCTTCGTTTCAAAAACTTCAAAATCTTGTGCTACTACCGCATCGTTGATAGCATCTTTTACAAAAACTGAATCGTTGGGAATGCCATATAGTTTTTGGGTATTTGTTTCATTTTCGGTGAATATTATTCTTTGAGGTGCCTCAAAATAAAAATGGTAAGTCCCTAATTTTTTATGCTTTAAAATTACTGAACTATATGCATCAGCAGTAGTTTCTACCTCCATGGAAGGCTTTTCGCTTATTAAGCCAAAACTCCAAAGGTTACGAAACCAAAGTGTGGGCAATAGTGTAATTTTAGAAGCTACTTGTGCACGGTTATGTATGGTTATTTTTATTAAAATATCTTCTTCGCTGGCTTTTGCATATTCGGTAAAAACATCAAAATACTTTCCATCGTCAAATGCGCCCGTATCAGCCAGCTCAAATTCACCCTCGTCTTTTGACCGGAATCTGTTTGTAGTTACTAACTGTTCGTACGGAAATTTACTTTGCGTGTATTTATACAAATGTTTCATATACGAATGTGTTGGGGTGCTTTCCAAGTAATAGTAAAGCTCTTTCACATCCTCTCCATGGTTACCTTCAGTTCCTGTGAGTCCGAACAAACGTTCTTTGATAATGGAATCTTTTCCATTCCAAAGGGCTACTCCGAAACATAAATTACAAAATTCATCACTTATGCCCGCAATACCATCCTCGCCCCATCGATATACACGGCTTCGAGCATGGTCGTGCGGAAAGTAATCCCAAGCACTTCCATCGGCACTATAATCTTCGCGTACAGTACCCCATTGCCGCTCGCTTAGATAAGGACCCCATTTTAGCCATTTTTTACCTTTGGAATAATTTTGCTGCAGTCTTACTTTTTCGTTATTGTTTGTTGCCATAATTTTGTTTTTACTTGTTTGTTCAAAAAAATTATCCGTTGGTTGTAAAACCGGGGTAAAGTGTCATTCCGCCATCCACATAAATGGAAGCACCATGTATGTAATCGGCTTCATCGGTAACTAACCACACAGCTACGGCGCCTATGTCGGCAGTTTGCCCGATTCGTTTGTACGGAATAAGTTTCATCAAGTCATTTAGGGCTTCGGGCGTTTCCCAAGCATCTCTATTAATAGGCGTTTTAATGGCTCCTGGCGAAATACTATTTACTCGTATTCCTTTGGGACCTAACTCCTGAGCCATCGATTTCATAAGCAGCATTACTCCACCCTTGGAAGTAGCGTAATTTACATGTCCTGCCCACGGAATAGTCTCATGTACCGAGCTTAAGCAAACGATTTTTCCTAAAGCACAAGAATATGGACTTTTACCTCGCGAAAGAAACTCACGAACTGCTTCGCGCGAACAAAGAAACTGTCCTGTTAAATTAACATCAATGACCTTTTGCCATTGTTCAAGTGTCATTTCGTGAAAAGGTGCATCGCGTTGCATTCCGGCATTATTTACAAGAATATCAACCGTTCCAAAATGCTGTTTGGCAATTTTAAACATATTTTTCACCTCGTCTTCCTTACTCACATCAGCTTTCACGGCTATTGCTTTTGCTACCGAGTCGCTCAATTCAATTTGGTGCGCTACCTCTTCGGCCGAAGCCGGATCTGTTACGTAATTCACAATTACATTCGCACAATCTCTACCCATGGATAGCGCTATTTCTTTCCCAATTCCAGAATTGGCACCGGTTACAATGCAGGTTTGTCCTGCAAGTCGATGATTTGGATTTTGTCTCATATTATTTTGTTTTATTTATTCATTAATTTAAATGATTATCCGCAAAGCGACTTGTTGGTTTCAAAGACTTGAAAAGTCTGAATTTTCATAACCGTAGGTCAACGACCTGCGGTTTGAAAAGAATAAGAATAACTGCCTGTAAGGCAGGACAAAGTTAAAATCTTGCCTTTTAGGCAAATTATTTATGTCTTTTTTTTCGCCATAGGTTGCGCTTTGCTTACCTATGGTTATGAAAATTAAATCTTTCAGATTTTTAGGTCAATTTGCTGATAATCATTTTTATTTATTCATATATCAAATACGCATGTCCATCAGTGTCGCTCACTATAAAAGCTTTACTAATACCATTTAAGGCTTTGTTCAGCGTTGTCAGTTTCAGCGATTTGAGTGACAAACCTTTGTTTTTTGCTAAGTTGTAATAAGCATCCACATTATCTACTTTGAGCTTAGTCAACCAATACCATACATCGGTAGGATTGGTGTCAGCCATGTAGGGCATCCCGCCAGGCGGCGCTATGTAATCGAGCAACTCTATGCCCATTCCTTGTGTGGCTTTTAAGCCTGTAATTCGAAGGTGAGCTCCAAACACCTGATTTAAATGTTCCTGTTCCACACCATAATTGATACTTTCGCCCGCCACTTCTAAATGTAGAAAATGAGTGAAAAAATCGAGCGATGTGTTGGTTGCTTCTACGCCTATTGCCGTATGGTCGATTCCCAAAAATGTTATATCGGTATATTTTTCCCATTTTGGATTTCCTTTTCCCTTCGGAAATTGAATTAGCTCCAAATTGTGTCCATCGGTATCCCTAAAATAAAAAGCTTTAATACCTGCGGCAGCCGGAATATAAACGGGTAAAGTTTGTGGCATGGTAGATACATGAGTTACATTATTTTGCTCAAGTATTTTGTACGCTTTTTCCATATCATTTACTACAATGGCAATATGCTGAAACCATAAATCATTGCTTTTGCTCGCGCTTGGTATGGGTCTTCCCCGATAGCTTGCACTATGAAATTCTACTAATTCAATTTTTTCGTCACCCAAACGAAGTTGCGCTGTTTCTGTACATAGTGAGCTATCTTGCAAGTTATAAAGCGATTGTAAAAAACTATCGTTTGTAATATACACAGTATCTAATTCAAACGGTAATACTTTGGTATAAAATGCAATAGCTGATTTCAAATTGCTCACGGTGATACTTACTCCCTCAACCGAGCGTACTACTTGCGCCTGAAGAAATACGCTGAAATTAAGAAGCCCTAAAAAAAATAAGTTTCTATAAATTTTCAACATATCTAAATGCTTTTATTTAGTAAATAATCACCTACACGAAGTGCGTTAGCTATAATGGTGAGGGCAGGATTAACAGCCGAACTTGAAGGAAAAAAACTACCATCCACTACATATAAATTTTCTACATCGTGCGCACGGCAATTGATATTCAGGGCAGATGTTTTCGGATTTTTCCCAAAACGAATTGTACCACATTGATGTGCAGTACCTGCCAATGGGATTTTTTTACTCAGAAAAACATAGCTTGGCAAAATGGAATTTTTGGTATTACTTTTTTGTAGTATGGAACGCAATTTTTTCTCTAATTGCTTGTGCCCGTCTAAGTTATTTGGAGTATAACTGAGCTGTATTTGCCCGTTGGCATCCAAGGTAACCCGATTTTCTTTCAAAGGCAAATCTTCTGAAGTCATCCAAAAATCAACCGCATGGTTGGCTATGATTTTCAATGCAAATATGGGTACAAAAGCCGGGGCATCCTCCCGAAACATAAGCGCATCCGATTTGCCTAACAGCTGTATATGCCCCATAGGATAAGGGAATGAATCACTGCCGAAATAAAAATCATTCACGGCAAAGGTTTTACCAAATTTTGTGGGATTGGGTCTCGTAGATAGCGCCACCATAGCCGTATTATTATGTGCCATATAATGCCGCCCAACTACATCTGAACTATTGGCTAAGCCATTGGGATGTTTGTCATTAGCCGAACGCAACAGCAGAGCTGCGCTGTTGATAGCTCCTGCCGAAAGTATCACGGTATCGGCGCTAAAATGGATAATCTCATCCTTTATTTTGACCTCAATGCTTGTTATTCTTTTTCCGGTATTGTCAGTGAGTAGCCGTTGTACATAACTGTTGCGTAGCAAAGTAACATTTTTGTATTTTAATGCTTCCCGAATGCCAACCACATGGGCATCTGCCTTGCTTTCGGTGGGGTCAGGAAAACCATCAAAGCGATCAAGAGGAACTTGAGCTGTGTCGTCATCTTGCTCTTTTAAAAAACCTACCGGCAATGGAAAAGGATGATAACCCTGCGTTTCAAACTGATTGTATATTTCCTGAATACGGGTTTCGTGCTTGAGAGGAGTGTGAAAATACGGGGCTTTCTCTTTGGGCTCGGTGGGGTCGCTCCCACGCAAACCGTGAATGGCGTACAGTTTTTCAGCTTCTAAGTAATAAGGTGCCAAGTCCTCATAGCAAATATCCCAAGCAGGAGAAATTCCGCCATAATGCTTCACTTCTTTAAAATCATGTTCGCGCATACGTAGCAATGCAGCACCATACACTTTCGTGTTCCCACCTACACAATAATGAATTCCAGGATGAAACTCTTTCCCTTCTTTGTCTTTCCATGTTTCGTGCGCTTTGTAGCGTGCTTTTAAAAAAACTTCGTTGGTATCCCAATTTTCTTTTTCACGTGGAATATAATCACCTCGCTCTACTATAAGAATACTTTTGCCAGATGGTGCTAATTTTCTCGCCAATGTTCCACCACCAGCGCCAGTACCAATAATTATAAAGTCATAATTTTTCATCTTATTTATTTTTTTTTGAATATATCACAAGTATCATTGTCACAGCAGCCGCCATTGGTTGTGCTATTTTTCATTGCAGGCTCAATAATTTTTGTAAAAAATAATGCTGCTAATATTCCACCTACAATGGGAGCGAGCATATAAACGAGAAAAAATCCACCTTGTTGGTCGGGAAAAGCCGCATTACCCCAACCAAACATCCAAGCTACCATTCGCGGTCCAAAATCTCTTGCTGGATTCAAGCCAGCTTGTGTAAGTGGCGCTATCAGACAAATTATTGAACTAACTGTTAATCCTATAAGCACAGGCGCAATATCATTACTTGGTTTGCCTACATTACATCCTTCGGTAAGTGCAAAAATCATGAACAATAATATAAAAGTGCCAAAAGCCTCAGCTGCCACAGCCAATGGCATACCGATACCATGCCCACCAATATTATAAAACTCCCCAAACATCTTAGCTACTTTTGCCGACTCCTCCGAACCACGGATTATATTTTGTGTTAGCTCAAAAGAATTAATTGTTGAGGAGAACAATATATAAATTGCAAGTCCAGCAATAAATGCACCCAATACCTGAGCGATAATGTAAGTAGGCAATCTATGTACCGACATGCGTTTAGTAATAACCATCGCAATACTAACAGCAGGGTTCAAGTGTGCACAACATATATGGCGGGTGAGGTAAATGGCAAGTGTTACACCAATTCCCCATACCAATGCTATCTCCAAAATGCTCTGATATCCTTTAAACAAAACTGATACTGCCACCGAACCGCATCCGAAAATAACAAGTATAAATGTTCCCAGTAACTCACCTAAAAATTCATTTTTGTATTTTAGCATACTTTCTTATTTCTATTCTTGAATTAATTGCACTAACTCCTTGTATCTGAAAACATCTTCAACGGTATCAATATCGTTGAGTGGAATTAAGGTCTTGAAAGTTAGTTTTTCTTTATTCAGCACATCAATAGTTTGAGCAAGTGTTTTTTCAGTACTCCAGGCTATGTTTTCAAAAAGTAAAGGTTGATTTCTGGTCAACCCCAATAAATAATATCCACCATCGTTAGCCGGACCAATAACGCAATCGCTATTTTTTAATTTTTCAAAAGCATCAGCAATTAAATCTGAAGTTATTTCATAATTATCGCTACCAATAATGACTACCCTCGAAAATCCAGCATCAAAAGCCACATTGAATGCCCGTTTCATCCGAGTGCCTAAATCAGATCCTTGTTGCTCATAAACCTCAATATTGCCACTCACCTTGAATGAAAACGCTGATGCATCAGCCACAAAAATCAACTTTTCGACATTCAATTTTTCAATTGTCTGAAAGGTATAGTGAAGCAATGATTTGTAAATAATTAATGTTTTTGCATTCCCAATTTCTTTAGCGATACGGGTTTTGACTTTGCCTAATTCCGGATTTCGCACAAAAATCAGTAGTGCATCGTTTGCATTATTCATACACCTTATCGCCTTTTTTCAACCATTTACCCCACTCTTTATCGTAGGCATGTACTTTAGAAGTTTTATCAGTTTTGTTATCTATAACATCATACCCTAAATTCACCCATTCAAAAATTCCACCATACAGGTTCAATACATTTTTAAATCCTGCTTTACGAAGTTTTTCGCCCACTCGTTCGCTGCGGTAACCTACTGAGCAATATACTACTACGAGTTCATTTTTCCCCAAATCAGTCACTTTGTCAACGCTAAAAGTGTCATAATCTACAAAACGTGCACCAGCTATATGACTGGTATTATATTCTTTTATTTTACGCGTGTCGAGTATGGTAATAGTCTCTGATGCATCTAATTTTGCTTTTAAATCCTGCGGACTAATTTGCTCTACCGTGTTTTTATACATTCCTTTGAGCATAGTATGATATAATTTTGATGATTGAGAAAAACTCAGTTGAATAAATAAAAAAGATACAAGTATGATGAGTTGTTTTTTCATGGCCGTAATACTTATTTAAGAAAATTAAAAACTATCTGCAAGTTTTTAGTTTACAGATAGTTTTTTGTAATAATTTTTATTGAACTAATAATTTCTGAGTTCCAATTAATTGACCATCTAATTCTACACGGATAAAGTAGAGTGCTGAATTTGATAAATTACTGCCGACAGAAAAACTATTGTTTCCATTCGTAGCGTGAACAGTTTTTTCAAATACAACTCTGGCGTTGCTATCGTACAAAGTAGTTTTAACATTACCTGCTTGCTCAACATTTAAATGAACCTGTATTGTATTGTTATTGTTATCTGCATACACTAAAAGCTTTGAATTATTCGCACTAAAGTTTGTCAAACTTGTTGATAGACCTGAAAAATCATATTCACCCTCGGCGGCAAAAACGTAAGGCGAAGTGCCACCTACTATATTGGGTATGCCGTCATTGTCTGAATCGTTACCTACTTCACCGGATTGCATAGATTCAGAAAGAATCATTTTGTCGATAATACTTGCGCCTATACGGCTTAAAATTATGGGTGCATCAGTCTGATTACCAACAAGCTTAGCCTCTCTGAGTGCCCCTACCAACACAGCCATAACGTTAGGATTATAAGCGGCTATATTGTTTCCAAATTCAGTTTTGAATGCATGAATCGATGGTACATAAAAATTAGCTATCATATAGTTATAAGCGTTGTTTGCAGCTGTTAGGTAAAGTGTGTTGTTGGTATAGCTATAAGCAGCATACAAACCCCGAACTAAAGACGCTTGTGCTTCGAGTGTTTTAGGGCTGTTTGAAGCACCAACACCTAATGTAAAACTATTAAAAAATCCACCGTTTACATCTCCAAAATTAGCAAGAATAAAGTCAGCTTGTTCAGCAATAACAACATCAGCTGTTGCCTTTAATGGCGTTGCTGCAAATTCAGTAGCAAAATCAGCTAAAATAACAAGCGCGTAACCAGCTGTTTGAGCTGAAATAACATCACCTTGAACAACGTTTCCGGAGGATAAGTTGGCTGCATCTACCAATGTCTTGTTAGCTGAATTATAGTGCATAGCCATGATATTTTTAAATAATACCATACTTGTACCATTCATCAAATCAAAGGGTCCAGCTGTTCCTGTTTGCGACATGGATGCCGGGAATGGGCTACCATCAAACACATGTCTGTATGCATAATGTTGTGCATCTACAATATTGGGGTCAGCCATATTCTTAAAACCGGTAGTTCCCCAAAGAAACGAAAGCTGATCGAACAAAATACTTCTTGCATCCACCAATGTCATCGTATTTAACATGGGTGGCAACATAGTTCCCATATCAGTTTCGGTTACTTCAATCAAATGAGGAAAATATTTTATTCCATTTGCAGGGTCGTATGTGGCTGGATCGACAGAACCTAAGGTATTACCATCATAAGCCATGCGGTTTATCAAAAACATAGTTTTGTTTATCCCCACTCCTGTAAGCATTTGACCCATAAAACCATCTAAGTTATTGCCACCATAAAATACATTATTGGTAGGCTCTTTGTTAAAATTTGGTGAACCAATTGAATCGGGACTAACTACACCATCAGCATCAATGGTGTTATCCAAGGAATCATGAAAGGCGCCCAGCATGTCTTGTGCCCACAAATACTGTTTCATTAGGCTTTGCCCCATAGCGGCTGGATTTAACTTTTTGTCCATCAAACTTCTGTCCCAACGTGCAGAAGAAAAATCCATTTGAAAATTTGCATCAACCGCTTGAGGTAAATTCATATTGCCAGAAACAAAATCGGCAAATTGAGGGAAAGCACCCGCGGGAGCTGCTTGATTAGCGTGCATACTGAACATACCCATCATCATCATCAACATATCATCTTCTTTTCGTCCATTTTGCATTCCGCCCGTAAACGTACCATCAAATGATGGTCCTTGCATGCTTGCCATTTGTTCAATCATAGGCGACCACATGAGATGCAAGCCCATACCCGATTGAGCTCCAAGAGCTTGCAACAAATAGCGGGAATACTCGTAATTCTCTATCCCAAATGTATATGACATAGAGTCGGGAGAATTAGGCACTAAAGGATCAAGATTGTCCAAATTGTAGCCCAATGCTTCGGCAAAGGGTTCGCCACTTTCATTCAACTCGTTAGCCAATAACATTTGATGAGCCGTGTTAAAAGTAGTCGTGTTGGTTTTTGATAACTGTGCAAAAGTGAAATTAGCTATACTCAAGAGAGCAGCCAAGAGCAGTAAATTAATTGTTTTCATTGTTTTCAATGTTTTAAATTAAAAGAATTATTTCTTTGCACAATCTGTCGAATGTATATTCCAATCCTGACAAATAAAAATAATTTATTAATAAAAAAGCGAATTCATTTTTTCAAATAGTTTCACCGCCACAGCTCGAACCTGCACCTGCAGTGCATCCGTAGCAATGCTGCGACACCTTTATTTCTCGTTGCAACAAATAATCTAAATCGAAATTAGACACATGATTGTGTGAGCTATCGTCCAATTTCATGTTGAGCATTTGATTAAAATCGCAGTCGAACAAATAACCATCCCAGCCAACTGAGATCATATTTCGGCACATCACATTTTCAGCGGCAAAAGGATTAAACGCATTGACCAACTCTTCCATATACGCTACAAAATTGTCAGTGTTCACCAAATGATTCAAAAATCGGCTTACAGGCAAATTGGTGATAGCGAAAAGTTTGTTAAACTCAATCCCATGGTCGTTGCGTAAATGTTCTTTAAATTCCATTTCGAGGAAAGCTTGCGATGGAGGCAGAAAAGCACCTGCGGGATTATAGACCAAATCAAGCTGCAAACTACTATCGGGCATGCCATATCCACGTGCGTTGAGCAACTTAAGTGCCTGAATAGAAGTTTCAAAGACTCCCTTTCCACGCACTTTATCCGTACGCGATGCATCGTAAAAGGGCAATGAGCTCACTACTTCCACCCCATTTTCGGCAAAAAAATCGGGCAAGTCGTTGAAGCGTTCATCTTCGAGAATAATAGTCAGGTTGCAGCGTACAATTATTCGGCGTCCCATTTCGTGACAAGCTTTCACAAACCACCGAAAATGTGGGTTTAATTCAGGTGCGCCTCCTGTTAAATCGACAATTGGAATGTTAAATTTCTTGATAGCATCCAAGCATTGTTGCATCGTTTCCTTGGTCATTATTTCGGGACGGTCTGGACCTGCGTTTACGTGACAATGACGACATGTTTGGTTACACATTTTGCCCACATTTACCTGAAATACATCCAAGCCAATAGGCGTTAATGCCTTTACATTAATACTAGCAAGTGACTCTTTGAAAGGTATTATATCGGGCGACAATGTGGGAGCATTGTCCAGCACTGCCAGCTGCCTTTTTGCCTCTGCTTCCTCTTTTTCTTTGTTGTATAGTATCATATTATGAAACTTTTTAAAAACTAATTTCGTCAATTTTATTCATCATTTGTACACTGTGAGCCAGGGTAGCGCCACCTTTAATAGCAGCACCCACATGAACGGCTTCCATCATTTGCTCTTCGGAATATCCATTTTTTACGCAGTTGGTGGTGTAGGCGTCAATACAGTATGGACATTGTACAACATGAGCTACCGCTAATGCTATCAAATCTTTTTCTTTTTCGGTTAATGCTCCCTCTTTGAACACTTCACCATACCAGGCAAAAAATTTTTCGGCCATGGGTTGTTGGTATTTTCCTATACTACCAAACTTTTTCAAATCTTCGGGTTTGTAATATTGTTTTGACATGGCATTATTCGTTTAAAGTCCAATTATATGTTATGTTAGTTATTTTTGCATTTGAAGCAATTTTTACAGGCGAAAACTGATTTAAGTAAGCTATCAACTTCATGTTTTTAGTGAAATCTGAATTAAACCAAGTAAATATTTCAGAAATCTCAATTTTTGAAACACTGATTTTATTCCTACTGGTATCGCTCAAAAATAACTTGGCTGATTCGTCTAATTGTTTATCAAGCGTAGCCGGAAAATAGGCTTTATTTCTCAATATCGGGCAGGACTTGGCAGCACACACAATAGCAAAATGGATGCGTGCATCTTGGTATTGCGGACGCAAAATTTTGTTTTCAATGTCGTTGAGCGTATAGATTTTATTAGCCAACTTGATAAACTTTTTATCCCAAGGCGATCCAATATCTTTGATGCTTTTTAATGGATAATTATCAACTATAAGCTTCACAGTAAAGGCATTGTAAGCATTTATCCAATAAGCTTTCGATTCGTTCTTAGTCCAACTTTTTGTAGGTTGTGCACTTTCAAGCACTTTGAGGTAGCCCTCCAATTCAGCACTATTTTTCTTTATTTCCTTGTAATTTACTTGTCCAACTGCATTGACGTGATTTTTCAGGAATGCATCCCATTTTTCGTGCGATACAGAACTGTTTTGAGCTACAAGTACTTGTGTCAGAAAGAACAAAAGTGTTACTAATTTTAATGGTCTCATATTTTTTCGTGTTTACTTATTTTGTAATTGTTTTTACTTTTTAGCATCCGCAGGCAGATGCCGAGTTATTATTGTCGGAGGGTGGCGTGCAATCAAACAATCCGTAGTGAACTGACTTTTCCCCCTGAAGTGTAAAATGTTTGGCAAATCGGGTTTTCGAAATCATATCAGCCGTATTACCACAAACCAACATGGGTTTTCCGGTTACAAATTTGTGATGGTCGTCTAATTCAAAATAATGTGGATAATTGGGTATTGTTCCTTTATAAACAGCAACCTGTCCAAAATCTTCGCAGCGGTCTTCCAAATCTAATTTGAATGCTCGCACTGTTAAAGACATAAATTCGATAAGTCCCACTTCTGCTTCTATTTCAGGATTGTTGATTGTAATGGGTGCTTGCTCCGTTACACGATAATCTGCGCAACCAACTTCGGTCATTAACCTTCTGAAATCTTCTACATACATGGCTCCACCCAAACATTCGCCTTGCATCACCACATCGTTGGCAATGTGAGCTGGTATGCGCTTGTTGGCAAAAACATCTGAAAAATAAAGCTCACCACCTGGCTTGAGTACTCTGAAAATTTCTTGAAATACCGATTTCTTATCAGGAGATAAATTAATTACGCAATTGGAAATCACTATGTCTATCGAATTATCTGCAATATCCATAGCTTTTAAATCTTCGATATAGCCCAATTTGAATTGCACATTGGATTTGGAATAGCCAAACTTAGCCATTTGTTCACTTTCGTATTTTTGGGCTACTTCTAATTGATTTTCAGTCATATCTATGCCTATCGACAAGCCGTTTTCACCTACTAACTTGGACAAAATATATACATCTCTGCCCGAACCGCAGCCTAAATCAAGTACCGTCCGACCATCTAAGTCGCTTGGAATAGGAGAACCACAACCATAAAACCGATCCTTTATTTCAGCTGCAATTTCACTCATTGCTAATTTTACATCGGGCGACATTTTGTCGGGACTGCAATAACAAGCGTTTGTTTTGAGATCAGCGCTATGCTGCAATATCTCACCGTAATATCTTTTTACGTTTTCTTTCATCTGTGTATAATTTATTTTTTTTATTTGTCATGCTCATTTCATTTCTATTTGTTTTCGTTTTCAAAATATCTCTTTATAATTTCCTCTGCTTTTTTATTCTGAGGCGTGTAATCGGTATTGGTTGCACCGCCTGCATTTTGGTGTTTCGGATACCATTTCCACAAAAAAGCTCCCTTAAACCATTGCTTATCTGCAAATACTTCAAAAAATGCAGCTAATGCATTGGCTTGAGCCTGCTCGTTGACCACCCTCGAACTCGGATTCCAAGGTTCGTGAGCGCACTGATTGACACTTTTATATCCTATTTCAGTAAACACAATGTCCTTGTTTTTCTGCTTTCTGAAAGCATCAATGGCATTAAATTCATTCGTCCAGGCTTTTACAAGTATTTCTTTGTCAGGTGTTTCCATATCGGACAATGGAAAATAGGCATCAATACCAATAAAATCAAGCTTATCCCAAAAGGAAACTTGCTGATAGTCGTCCCAGTTAGCGGCATAGAGTAATTTCCCCTTGTAAAATGTTCGTATCGTATCAATGAGCGACACCCAATAATCAGGGCGTTTTTCAACGGCTATTTTCAATTCAGTGCCTACACAAAACATTTCGATACCCAATGAATCAGCTAAATGAGCAAAGTGTAAAATGTAGTTACTGTAATTTTGTTCCCATATCTTCCATTCCTCATCTGCGCTCAAGTCAAAGGCTGCCGTATAGCTATTCTGAAACCAAAGTTGAGGTTTGAGCATCGTTTTAATTCCTTTTTCACGTGCCAACAGAGTCGTTGCAATTATACCAGCATCTGTTTCACCCCACCACTGATAGGTACTATTGTAAGTTACTTGCGTGCTGTGCTGCACCCCAAATGCAAAAGGCATCTGTGCTATATAATTGCAGTGAACAGCTTTTAAGGCATTGATATCCGTACTATCCACCACATCGCGACCAGCCACAAAACTCAATCCATTCAATTCAAAATGTGAAGGTTCAAAAGGCTTATCGCGTGTTGTCAGTTCTTTATTGCAAGCATACATCAATCCAAAAATCAGGCTAATGAACGCCAATAATGTAAATTGTTTTATTTTATTGAATACCATTTTTTAATCAATTTTTCTACGGGTTTATGCTGGGGCGTGTAATCCGAATTTGGATTATCCTTGTACATTTCGTCCTGAGGGTACCATTTCCATATAAAGCCACCAGCCACAAAATCTTGTTGCCAAACCGACTCGTAAAATGCCTGATAAGCATTGGTTTGAGCATTAAAATTTATTTTATCAGTCGTTGATATTCGTTCATTTTCCCATTGTTTATAGGCTGCAAAGTCTATACTTTTGTACCCATATTCAGTAAATATCACTTTCTTATTATATTTTTTACTAATTGATTTTATGGCTATTATCTTCGTAGCCCAACGCTTAGTTAGCACTTCTACCGTAGGTGTTTTCTGTCCCGACAACGGAAAATAGGCATCGATACCAATATAATCAAGTGCATCCCAAAAAGATACGTTTGAAAATTCCTCAAAATTTGCTGCATAGCATAGTTCTCCACTGTAAACACGACGCACTTGGGCAATAAGTTTTCTGAAATACGCTGGATGACGAGCCGAATAAGTCTGCAATTCAGTACCTATACATAGTAATTTCACATTGTTTTTTTCTGCAATAGCTGCCAAAAACAGTATGTAATTGCTATAATTTTGCTCAAAATCAATCTGTTTTGTGCCCGATAAATCAAACTCACCTGCCCAAAAATAATTCATCAACCAACAATGTGGTTTTAAACAGACCTTCAATCCATTTTTTTGCGCCCATTTGATTTGTTCTATAAGTCCCTCTTGCCTATCGCCCCACCAGTTTTTTGGCGTATTAAATGTTACCGTAGCACTGTTTTTATAGATAAATGCAAATGGGCAGATGGCTATCCAGTTGGCATTTATACGTTTGATAGCACCCATTCCATCAAGTCTTGTTTTGTATTTTGGCGACACCAAGCAAACTCCATTTATCTTTGTCTGTGCACGAAGCCCGAAGAACATAATGAATATAAATAAGGTCAGTAGGCCTGTTAATTTCATAGTTTTCTTCTTAAACTTTTTTGCCTAAAATTCGCAGACTATAATTTTCTTCATCCATTCTTGCAATGTCAGGCAACAGACCCCAATGTTCAAATCCAAAACGTTCAAATAGCTTTATGCTGGGCTCATTATGACTAAAAATAAAAGCTAATAAGGTTTCTATCTTTAAATTTTTGCACTGCTCAATGCAATATTTTAATATAGACTTACCAAACCCACGCCCCCTAAATTGTTCATCTATGTAGATACTAATTTCAACCGTGGCATTGTAGGCTGGTCGTCCGTAAAACGATTGAAAGCTTACCCAGCCAACGGTTTCTCCTGAGTTGTTTTCAATCATCCACAGGGGTCGTTGTGAAGCATTATGTGCCTCAAACCAATTTGCTTTACTTTCCACAGTTACCTTCGACGTATCTGCTGTAACCATACGTGAAGCAACTGTAGAATTATATATCGCTACAATTTTGGACAAATCACTGCGATGCGCGTCTTTATAAATTAATGTTTCCATCTATTCTATTTTTCTATTAGACGCTTCAATTTCGTTATCCTGACAGTTGTAGCTATTTTTTTAGAGGAAAAATAAATTGCCCCAAAAATCTCTTCGGAAAACTCTTCTCATCATCAAAACCGAGCTCTACATCCCTGCCCGAAGTGGGAATGTAATTGGTGCTGAACAAATAATCCCACACACTCAAAGTCAGTCCAAAATTTACACCATATTTTTTTGGTAATTCCTTGGCATGGTGCCATATATGCATTTGAGGATTATTCAAAATGTATTTCAACCAACCCAAGTGAACATTTATATTCGCATGATTAAAATGCCCTATTGCAATAGTGATGACATACATGATGGTGAAATCGTTGACACTCATGCCCAGCAGTGCCAACGGAATATATTGAAGCAGGCTATAGGCAATCCCTTCCACCCAATGGTAGCGCAGATGTGCCGCAAAGCCCATTTCCTTGACGGAATGATGCACTTTATGAAATTGCCACAACCAATCGACTCGATGCAACAAACGGTGAATGTTGAACTGAACAAAATCGCGAAGGAGGAAGAAAATTAGAATCTGCAACCACGATGGTAAATGATTGATATGCAACAAGTCTAATTGATAAATACCTGCATTATTCAATCCCAACCAAAGTAAATGATGCGTGATGTTTGCCAAAAAATTGAGCAACAACACGGGGAAAATAAACAGATTAAAAAACATATAAAAGCCATCGAGCCAAAAATCTTTACGAAATATGGATTGACTTTTTCGCCAAGGGAAAAATATTTCCAATGCCCAAAAGAAAATAGAAAGCCCCACAAACCAAAGAAAAAAAGGGCTTGTGAAGGTTTCTTTTATATTTTTGAATATCGATTCGAACATATAATTTTGTGATTTAATGAATTAATAATTATATCCAGCACCTTTGTCGGTTTCCAATTCCACACCCAACGATAGTACAAGTCGATTTACAAAGTTGAAATAAGCCACCACCAATACGGCATCCAAAATTCCCTGTTCCGCAATTCCAACTTCCGATAATTCTTTTGTAAAATCAGTTTTTTCGTGTAAGTGAGGATACAATGTAAGATGTTTTGCAAACCTACACAAAGCATTTTCCTTTTCGGAAAGACCTTTGGCTTCAATATTTGTCAACAGCAGTTGAATTTTCGAATTATCTTTCCAGTATTTATTTAATGCTTCCGAATGGTGCGTTCTACAATAATTGCAGCCATTATTTACCGACACAACCACCGCTATCATTTCACGCTCAGCACGCGACAACTCTGAATGATTAAACATTATTTCAATGTAAAGGTTCATGTGTGCCACAATGCTTTCGGGATGCAAACTCTGAATGGTATGCACATCGGCTAATTTTCCACGATTTTTTATTAAATCATCGTATATTGCTCTCAGTCTGCCAGTTGACTCCTCGTAATCTATCACTTTAATTCTCGACATGCACGTTGTTTTTGTTTGAAAAATTTTATTTCGTAAAATTATTTTTTGCTTGTACAGCCGAAAAAGTCGACACCAAATAGGGTACGCAATAGGTGAGCAATAACCTTGAAATAGATATATTTTCGAAATCTAATGTCGAAATGGCTGTCCATTGATTGATTAAATTGAGCAAGGTTCCTACCACAACCGCCACTTTAATGGCTGTGTATGCTATTTTCTTTCGGAACGCTATTTCAATAAAATTTCTCATTGTCTATTACCATTTAAACATTGGTCGTAAGAAATAAACAAACCTGACACTAAAATTAAGAATTAATGCAAAGATATAAAATAGTTTCAAATGAAACCAATAATTAGTTCGACAAAATGTATTATTTTTGTAAAAAATAAAAATTATGGAATATAGTTTTTCAACGTCATTCGGAAATCTATCGAGTAAATTAGTTTTGGATATAAGAAAGGTATTTGTAAGTTTTCTTTCGCAAGCACAATTAGAAATTACGACCGACGAATGGTTTGTGCTGTCAAAACTGTTTCATACCAAAGCGAGCACTCAAAATGAAATTGCAAACGAATTGGGATTGAGCAAAGTAAAAATCACGCGTTTAATCGCAGTACTCGAAAATAAAAATTTTATAAGCAGAGAGACGGGTATGGGCGATAAACGATTTAAAAATGTAACGCTTACAGAGGAAGGAAAAGCAATGTATCGTATTGTGGAACCAATAGCAAAAGAGACTTTGAAAAAAATATTCGATGGATTTAGCGAAGCAGAAAAGCAGTTGCAAATTGAATTTTACAATAGAATGCTATCAAATTTAAGACAAACTTAATCTCTGTGCGATAATTCTTCTTTAATTTTCAATTTCAACTTATCCAAATCGGCAGTATGTGTGTGGGCATTGGCTAAGTGCTGAATACCATTTTCGAGAAACTCACTTTGTTTTTCGTAACGGGCACATTTGTCGCACATCATGGTGTGCATGCGCAGTTGGAGTCTTTCTGTGAACGATAGTTTTATATGGAATTTTTTTTCTATTAATTCCGTTGCTTTCAAACATGAAAGCATAAGGATATGCATGATATGTTTCATTTTTCTAATTGTTAAACCAATTATTTTCAATACAGTTTCGAAGTTGCAATTTGGCACGATGTACTATTTGCCAAAAGTTAGTCGTACTAATACCTAATTCCTGACAGATATCCTCACCACTTTGTTCGGTCAAATACTTTAATTTTACACAGGCGCTCCATTTATCGGGTAATGCATCGAGGCATTTTTTCAAAGTATCATTAAACTCTTCATCATCTAAGAGATTTGACTCCTCTTCGTGCCATTCTTTTGGAGCTTTTTCATCATGCCAACCTTCATTATCATCGAAGAAAGTCGATATCGTATCGTTACCAAGCACAATGGGGCTTTTTGCTTTTTTTCGGTAAAAGTCAATGATTTTATGATTCAGAATGGAGAAAAGCCAAGTTTTTGGTGAACTATCGCCCTGAAAAGAATGGATTCTCTCGGCAGCAACCAGAAATGTATCCTGAACCAAATCTTCGGCTATATGCACCGAGGATGTTTTGAAGTATGCCCAGTTGTAAAGCTCCGAAGTGAATTCGTTGACCCAGTGCGTAATGTTTTTGTTGCTCATGATTTATTACAAATATTATAAAAAACAATTGATAATTAATTATAGTTCATTATTTTAGTTATTCATTTAAAGCTCACCATCCCATTCCTTATAAAACTCAGCAAGAAAGTTTTCCATGTAACTATGTCGATGTTCTGCAATAATTTGAGCAGTAATGGTGTTCATTCTATACTTTAGCAATAATAGTTTTTCGTAAAAGTGATTAATGGTTGGAGCGCTACTATTACGATATTCATCTTTATTCATGTTTAGTGTTGGATGTATGCTGGGATTGTAAATCTCGCGATTTCGGAATCCACCATAATTAAATGTACGGGCAATACCAATCGCGCCAATCGCATCAAGTCTATCGGCATCCTGCACTATATCAAGCTCTTTCGATCTGAAGAGTTGATTTTCAGTTCCACCTTTGAATGACACATGTTCAATTATAGCTATTATCTGTTGAATAATTGTTTCACTTAGCTCCTGCGATGCAAGAAATTCCTTCGCTAATGTTGGTCCTACAGTTTCGTCGCCATTGTGAAACTTAGCATCGGCAATGTCATGCAATAACGCTCCCAATTCAACGACAAGTATATCAGCTTGTTCGGTGGCAGCTATTCGACGGGCAAGTTTCCATACCCGCTCAATGTGCCACCAGTCATGTCCTCCCTCAGCGCCAGCAAGTTGCTGTTTCACAAAATGAATTGTATCATTTATCAGGTTTTCGTTGCTCATTTAAGAATTAATTAAAAATTAATTTTCAAATTTACTATAATATTTACTAACATTTCGGAGGATATAGCTACTTGATAACTAAGTGATTAACTGGAAAGTTAAATATAGTTATATTGTTGATTTTTATTGAATTAAGTCATGTAAAAAGCAGCATATTTAGATATAAATGACTACCTTTGAGATAGTTAGAAAACAAATTCGAAATGCATGCGAAATATGCAATAGCACAAAAGTACAAATAAATTTTCAGAGATAGAAGTATTTGCAAAAGATTCAGACACGCTAACGAGCACCTTGTCTGAAGTTATGGACAAATTTATTATAAAAAGTCATCTTGCACCTTTCGATGCTCTCAAAAGCAAAGGAGTGGCAATTTCAAGCATATTAATTATTTTGCTTTTGACCTTGATAATGCAATGAAAGCAACTACATCTATCATTCGGAAACACACAGATTATACAATGCAAAACCAGTATTTTGCCTAAAGCTTACACCCTCAAAACACAATGCATTTATAGATCTTTTCTGGCAAACGTACAAGTTGCAAATCTACTTTTTTTGAAAAAGCGAAAAAATTAGTTTATCTTTGTGGGAGAAAAATATACTATGTAAAAGCCACAATCTATACATGCCTAATACTATACTCCCCAATGTTAGGACAATTTTAGCAGCAAGTTAAGATATGTTTTGTTGCTGCAAATTAGTTCGGACAAAACGGGAAATAACTTTTGGAGCCGCCACCAAGCGAGCTCGAAAAAAGTTATTCTCGTTTT